>CAMLFV010000001.1 GCA_946479395.1 uncultured Flavobacterium sp.
AAAAATAAATCACTGAATATCATTGTATTAAAATTTATTAGATAATGCACTACGGTTATAGTAATAATAAGAAATCTGTGTCTGTGGTTTATTTTATAAACATTACAGGGTAATTGAATATCTTTATATAAAAAATCATGAAAAAATCATTTTTTAAGTTGCTGAACAGTATCAATAAAAAAATACTGCCCAGCTATATAGGTAAAGATCCTGCAAAATTAAGCAAGATGCAGCAAGCCGTTCTGGCTTTTCGTTATTGGGTTTTGGTGCAATCTAAAGAGTAAGTTTATTGTAATTCTGTTACGGTGATATATGTTACACCTTCGGTATCAACCCAGGTAGATCCTGTAACCGTAATAGTATCGCCTTCTTCGTATCTTTTGTATTCACTACCCGATTTTTGCAGGTTGATTCTGCTTATGGTTGCGTTGTACACTTTTTTATCATCGGCTTGTAATACCGCTGTGTAACCGTCTTTACCATTAGTAAGCGAAGTTATCTTGCCTGTAACAGTTACGTTTTCCTGATTTTGTTCGGTTGTTTCTACCTTGTGTTTCTTACACACACAACCGGTAGTAACCAATGTTGTAACGGTAAAAAGTGCTAAAACTAAATTTTTCATAGTAATTATTTATTTATTGAATATTCTAAATGCAATAATGGATAGGGCTTTCCCATACCATCGGTTTCAGAGTAACCTGTTTGTTGATATCCTTGTTTTAAATAAAAATCGATAGCTTGATTATTTTGTTCGTTAACATCCACCTTATAAATCTGCAATGTGTTAATAATGTAATCAACGGCAATTTTACCGAAGCCCTTGCCCCTACTTTCGGCATCTACAAACAACATCTCTAAATTATCATCAAAAACTGAAAAGAAAGCTGGAATAATTTCATCATCTTCTATCACAAAAACATTCAATTGCGGTAGAAATTCGGTAGGAATCAAATTTTTAAACAATTCAAAATCTTCTTTCTTCAGAAAATCATGCGTTGCTTTAACCGAACTTTCCCAAATTTCCATAATTCTTGAATAATCCTCTATATAAGCTTTTCTAATTTTCATCTTTCGAGATTTTTACATGGTGCTGTTTCGCATAAAAACGTGGCGATAATAGATCAATGTCATTTTCTTTAAACACCTTCAGAATGTTTTCATTAAGATCAGAAATAATGAAATACATACGCTCCGGATTTTTTGTAAACGCATTTAACTGATAACTTATGTAGGTATCCTGAATTTTATTTTTAAACACATACGGATGCGGATTTGTGACGATATGCTTGGTTTGTAGCGCTGCCTTTATCAACAGTTCACTTTTATCCAATCGCCAATCTGAAACGGACGCATATACGTTATTATGAAACCGGCAATGGTATTTGCAATTGCCGATGAAGATCCCAACGAAAGCAGCACCCCAAAAAATACTGAAATTCCTCGGAATGCACTAGTGTCAGATCCCGGCAAATAAGGAAATATCATAATGATTACAAAAGCAATCAAACAGATTCGCAGCAAATGATAGGTAGGTTTTGCCCAATCACGATGAAAACCTCTCATTTTAAGGATTCCGCGTTCAATTTCTATTGAAAAATATTTCAGCAGTTTATCAAGATATCTTCCTATCACCAACACAACTACAATTCGCACCAAATTCGGCAGGTAATCGTACAGCGAAATACCCAAATCTTTTAGCGGTTCTTTGATCCAGTGCATCAGCATATATGCCCAATGTTCGGTCGCGGGAAAAATACTGAAAATGATACTAATGGCAATTCCCGATAAAATTAGAAAAAGGATAATATGCGTGTATCTTATCACTTTTATTAAGATCATTCGGAATTTTCGCGGACTTAAAAACTGATAATTTTTAATTTTGAAACCATCGAAATCGCTTCCTGTTTTTAAAAGAAGTTTTTTTGTAAGCCAACTTACCAATTTTCTCATGCAGTATACTACAAAAACGAAACTTGCAATGATACCAATTGCCATTGCCCAACGAATTGCTGTATTTTCAAATGTATGTGAAATACGGTTTTCTTCGATTCCTGAATTGATGCTGTTTAAATAAATCTTTGCCAGTGAATCTTGCGTGGCATTTTCCCAAAGTGCATCTTCTTTCGACACACTTGTAATAATGGATCCCTGATATACAATATTTATATATTCCTGTGTGTTTTGTAGTTTTAGGGAATCTTTAAAATAGAGCTTTTTCTCGTACAGTTTCTGGATTTCTGCCTGACTTGATGACGCACGCTCTTTGGCAGAAAACGGACCCAAACCGGAATACACATTGAAAAGTGTTTGATTATATAACCTTACCGGATACGGAATTGCGTTTTTACGCAACCGTTCTACGGCTTCTCTCTGCTGACTTAAACGCAGCGAATCTTCCTTTTTTATCTGTAAAAGCTCGTTTTTATATTTTTCAAGTTCTTTACTGTTGGGATTTACTACATTATTCAGTTCGCTTTTCAACAATTCGGCCCTAATAGAATCTTTAATTTTTAATAAGCTGTTGCGTTGTTTTATTTTGTTAAGCTCTATTTCTATCGAATCAACCTTACTCAAATTCTGCGCATAAGTAAATTCCGCACTAAAAAAGCACCACAGCACCAACACAAAGATTATCAAACTATTTTTTCCCATTTATCTGTTTTAGATACATTTAATCAACAGTAAAATTATGAAATTTAAACAGTACAACTAAATATTTATAGTTTTATAATGTTTCTGAGGTATTTCAACATTTAAAAATTGATCAGATAAAAACAGTTGGTTCCAATTATAATTTCGTAAATTCATACAGATTATTACGGATGTGATTTTTTATGTTCGATCTAAATAATTTGCCATGAAAAGAAGAAATGTATTATTAACAGCTGCTATTATTGCGATTGTAGGTGTAATCGGATTTGTATATTCGTGCAAATCTGTTAAAGTTCCCGATGGAATTACCGTAGTGAAAGATTTTAAAATTGAGCCTTACATGGGCACTTGGTACGAAATTGCCCGCTTTGATTTTAAACACGAAAAAGATTTAAGCAATGTTACTGCTACTTATTCATTAAACGACAACGGTACGGTTAAGGTTGTAAACAGAGGCTACAACTATGTTAAAGATAGATGGGAACAAGCAAACGGGAAAGCGACTTTTGTTGACAAAACAAACGAAGGTGCCTTGAAAGTATCATTTTTTGGTCCTTTTTATGCCGGATACAATGTGGTTTTAATGCAACCCGATTATGAAAACGCCTTAATTTTTGGAGAAACAAAAGATTATATCTGGATTCTTTCTCGTAACAAAACCATTCCAAACAACGTAAAGGAACAGTTTTTGAAAGAAGCCGAAAAAGCAGGTTACGATTTATCGCGTTTGGTTTGGACAAAGCATGATAAATAATGTTAATGAAACCTCCGTCAATGTGTTGAGCGCAGTGTAGCCCATTATTTTAAACTGATTAAATCTTGCGATGCAAGATTTCTTAAAATTGATAATTCAGCAGAATCTTTACGAACGCTATATTTTTGTTCACCTAACTGTAAAGTCGTTTTTTCAAAATAGGGATATTTCTCGGTATGCGCTTCAATTAAATTTGTAGCTTGTTTAACCGATAAAGATTCTGATGAACAAGCTGCGATAACCATCAACAGAAAGAATAATGCAATTTTTTTCATAATGTAAATTTTATGATAAATATATTGATAATCAAATTATTTGTAATGTGTTATTTCTAATACCCTTGCATTAGTTTCATCTATAATAATTACAAATGTTCCTCCAATAGATCCGCTAGGTAAAGTTCCAGAAACTATATAATATTGGTCAATTTTATGAACTTCATATGGCTTTTGAAGTTCTATATTTTTTTGTCCATACTTTCCGAATAAAATTGGCTCAACTACCTTAATTGCCGTTTTTTCATTATCAATCAACGGATCCTCCCATATATAAACACGATTCTTCTTTTCATTACCTAGTACTCTATCAAGCTCTTTTTGTACAAACTTTTTTCCTAAGTAAATACGATTATCTTGAGATTTTACTATGCAACTGTTCAATAGAACGAAAGAAAATATAATAACGAAGTTTCTCATCTCATAAAATTTTAAGATAAATATAGCAATTTGAAAAATGCAAAGAGTAGTAAAACAAAAAAACCTTCAATAGTTGAAGGTTTTTTTAAAGAGGCATCTAGCGGATTCGAACCGCTGTAGTCGGTTTTGCAGACCGGTGCCTAGCCGCTCGGCCAAGATGCCATTCTGTAATGTGTTTGCAAATCTACTACAAAAAATTAAATATCAAAACCTAAAGCATAAAATTATGCCCGGTATTCTTCCATAACAATAGTAACTTGCTGTACATCACCACCAATAGGCGGATTTATTTTTGATACTTCCAACAAAATACGCGAAACCATAGGTAATTCGTCAAAAACACGCACTACAATTCGTTTGGCAACATGTTCTAACAGTTTAGATCGTATCGCCATTTCTTCTACAACAATTTTGTTTAAATGCACGTAATCAACCGTATCAGCCAATTCATCGGTTTCGGATGATTTTCTTAAATCGGCTTTAATTTCCAAATCCACACGGTATTCGGATCCTATTTTTGCTTCTTCAATCAGGCAGCCATGATTTGTAAAAACGCGTATGTTTGTTAAGCGAATAATTCCCATATCATTTGTTTAAAGTTCAAAGTTACTAACTTTTTATCTGTTTTTTTATGAACTTTAAACTTTAAACTTTAAACATTTTCTATCTTTGCATAAAAGAAAGAAATACAATGTCAACAAAAGAAAAATCATTGAATTTTATAGAACAAATCATTGAAGACGATTTAAAAAATGGTTTGTCACAAGATAAATTACGCTTTCGTTTTCCGCCCGAACCTAACGGATACCTGCACATTGGGCACGCATCATCGATCTGTTTAAACTTTGGTTTAGGATTAGATTACAACGCACCGGTAAATTTACGTTTTGACGATACCAACCCGGCAAAAGAAGAGCAGGAGTTTGTTGATGCTATTAAAAACGATGTAGAATGGTTGGGCTATAAATGGGATCAGGAAGTTTATGCGTCTGATTATTTTCAGGAATTATATGATTGGGCTGTTCTTTTAATTAAGAAAGGTAAAGCGTATGTTGATAATTTATCGGCAGATGAAATTGCAAAGCAAAAAGGTACGCCAACTCAAGCCGGAGTGAATTCCCCAAACCGTGATCGATCGGTTGAAGAAAACCTGGATT
The DNA here is from genome assembly GCA_946479395.1 of uncultured Flavobacterium sp. The sequence goes on from CAMLFV010000001.1 coordinate 5,259, forward strand.
TGTTCGAGCGAATGAAAAATGGTGAGTTTGCCGAAGGTGAATATATTTTACGTGCAAAGATTGATATGGCATCGACCAATATGTTAATGCGCGACCCAATTATGTATCGAATCATTAATGCATCGCACCACAGAACGGGCGCAAATTGGAAAATTTATCCTATGTACGATTGGGCTCATGGCGAAAGTGATTATATCGAACAAATTTCACATTCGTTTTGTACTTTAGAATTTTTACCTCACCGCGAATTGTACGATTGGTTTTTAGATCAGATTTACGATAACGAGAAAGTTCGACCAAAACAACGCGAATTTGCCCGTAGAAATTTATCGCACACCGTTGTATCAAAACGTAAATTGCTGCAATTGGTAAACGAAGGTCACGTTACCGGTTGGGACGATCCACGTATGAGCACCATTTCGGGTATGCGTCGTAGAGGTTACACTCCAACTGCAATTCGTAATTTTGCTGATACTATTGGAATTGCAAAACGCGATAATTTAATTGATGTTTCGTTGTTGGAATTTTGTGTTCGTGAAGATTTAAACAAAATTACCGACCGTGTAATGGCTGTTTTAGATCCTGTGAAATTGGTGATTACCAATTATCCGGAAGGACAAGAAGAGTGGTTAGATGCAGAAAACAATCCGGAAGCAGAAGAATTGACGTTTAGAAAAGTACCTTTTTCAAGAGAATTATATATTGAACGTGAAGATTTTAAGGAAGATGCCGATAAGAAATTTTTCCGTTTAACATTAGGAAGAGAAGTCCGTTTAAAGAATGCTTACATAATTCAAGGAGAAAGCGTTGTGAAAGATGAAAACGGAAACATTACCGAAATTCATGTAACGTACGATGCCGATTCTAAATCGGGAAGCGGAACAGAAGCGTCAAAACGTAAGGTAAAAGGAACCATTCATTGGGTTTCGATTCCGCATGCTGTGGAAGCCGAAGTACGTATTTACGACCGTTTGTTTACACACGAAAATCCTGATGGTAACAAAGAGGTTGATTTTAAGGAATACATTAACCCTGATTCGCTAAAAGTAATTACAGGTTATGTAGAACCAAGCTTAAAAACAGCTGTAAGCGGCGATAAATTCCAGTTTCAACGTTTGGGTTATTTTGCTGTTGATAAAGACTCTACCGCAGAAAAACTGGTATTTAATAAAACGGTTGGCTTACGCGATACGTGGGCTAAAGTTGAAAGTAAAGAATAAGTTTTTTAGATTTATAAATAAAAATCCCAGCTATATGTTGGGATTTTTTGTTTGTAGATACTATTGTTAATTCGCTTAAGGTTAATCCTGCAAGGTCTTTATTTGACCTTGTAGGTATGAATTATCAAAATAAAGAGCTACAAGGTTTTAAAAACCTTGCAGCATTCAAAAAAGCAGTTTATAAATGCATGGATTGCACTCGAGGCTTTAGCCGACTGAACGAAGTTAAATCCGCGCTATCGGTTAATCACAAAATCACTTATAAAAAGAAACAATACACTTACTTTTCAAATATCTATTATTATTGTAACTTTGATTATGAATATATTACATCATGGATAGCGATTCACTTAAACAAGTTAACTATAAACTAAAGCAACTTCCGGAAAAATTTTTGGAGGAGGTAGAGCGTTATATTGATTTTTTAACTTTTAAACACAAACAAGAAACAGAAGATATACCGCAATGGCACAAAGATCTTGTTTTAAAACGCATTAAAGAAGCAAAAAAGCCTGTTGATGCATTTGACATGTTAGATGAGTTAGAGAACGAATAATGCAAAAATATACCATTATTGCCGCCCCCAACGTAAAACATGATTTGAAAGAAGCTAAAGATTACCTTAACAGTAAAAGAAAAAATTATGGTAACGTTTTTTTGAAACAATACAGAGAAACTTTAAAAGCTTTACAGCAAAACCCACATTTTCTAATTAGATATAATGATATTCACTGCTTGCCTTTAAAAGACTTTAAATACATGATTCATTTTAAGGTAGATGAAACTAAAAAAGAAGTACATATCTACGCAGTACTTTCTACTTATTTAAACCCGAAAGATAATTGGGTGTAAATTATCTAATAAAAACACATTATAATATGAAAAAACTACTACTGTTTATAGCAATCTCATTATCTTGCTTTACCACATTTAGTCAAACTGATCAACAGAGAATAGAAGCAGCCGACTATATAACAAAGTTTCTAAATCATAGAGATAATTTAACCATAAATGAAGAGTATTTAAAATATCATAGTTTTGATAAAACAATTGAATACTATAGCAACACAAAAGGAATTAATCCTATAACAAATACAACTCATTGTGAAATAATAGTAAGACAAACAATTGACTTATCAGTTATTAAAGATATTGAATTTGAACCTCTTTTTCTAGAGGAGAATGCTATAACTTTGATAACAGACATATTCTTGTCTCAAGAAAGTTTCAGAGAAATTAAATCTTTTAAAAGAGGTGAATTACCAGATACACAAAAAAAATATTCTAAAGTATTTAATTTCAGTAATCATAAACCGATGAGTGATGAAGAAACTAAAAAATTTGCTTTAGCGGTAAAGGTTTTATTTTCTAATCAAAAATAATTCAGATAACAATAAAGTTTATAAAAACAAAAGCTTTCCATAGGAAAGCTTTTGTTTTTATGTTTTAGCAGATTAAACCTCATCTAACACTTCATCGGTTAATCGGTACGGAGCTTCTTCATCAAACTCTTTTTCCCACTTGGCAATTACAACCGTTGCCAAACAGTTACCAATAACGTTTACCGATGTTCTTGCCATATCCATTAATTCATCAATCCCTAAAATAGCAGCGATAATAAATACCGGCAATCCAAATTGTTCTGCCGTTGCAATCAACACAATTAACGATGCACGCGGAACAGCTGCTACTCCTTTTGATGTAATCATCAACGTAAAAGCAATAGCTAATTGTTCGCCAATAGATAAATTCATTCCGGCTGCCTGTGCAACAAATATCGATGCTAATGAAAGATACAACGAAGTTCCATCTAAATTAAAACTGTAACCTGTAGGAATTACAAACGATACAATTTTACGCGGCACTCCGAATTTTTCCATTGCACTCATGGCTTTTGGTAAAGCGGCATCGGAACTTGTAGTTGCAAATGCAATAGAAACGGGTTCTTTTACAGCTGCAATAAACTTTTTAATCGGTATTTTTAAAAACAACATAATCGGAACAAAAACCAGCAATATAAATAATACCAGCGCCAAGTATAACGATCCTAAAAGCATGAACAGGTTTTTAAGAATATCAACACCTAAATGACCCACGGTGTAAGCCATTGCTGCCCCTACACCTATTGGTGCAAAATACATAATGATGTTGGTGAATTTAAACATGGTTTCAGACAAACTCTCGGTAAAATCAACCAAAGGCTTGCGCTTTTTTTCTTCGACCATTGCCAAACCAATTCCGAATAAAACCGAAAATACTACAACCTGTAATACCTGATTTTCATACATAGATTTTACAATGTTTTCCGGAAAAAGATCGTAAATAAAATGTGCAAACTTGTAAATTCCGTGTACATGATCAGGTAATGTTTGTAAAGCTGCATCGGGTGGTTTTGGAGCCGGAAGTTCTTCATGCGGCATACTTTGCATATCAATTCCAACCCCAGCCTGTGTAATATTAATTACAGCTAATCCAATAAAAATAGCACATGAGGTTGCGCAAAAGAAATACAGCATAGATTTCCAAGCCATACGTCCTACTTGTTTTAAATCGGAATGTCCGGCGATACCGTAAACCAACGTTGCAAAAATAATAGGTGCTACAATGGTTTTAACCAACTTAATAAATCCTTTGCTTAACGGTTGCAGTGCCATTGCTGCATTAGGAAAATCAACCCCCACAAAAACACCCAAAATCATACAGGTAATAATCCAAGTGGTTAGGTTTTTTCTGGCAAGCGCATTTATAATCAGTACTAAAGCAGTTGACCAACGAACACCTATCATTAATGCTGGTGAAATCGCTAAAATATCAAATTCGTATAAAAGGGTTATAATAATTGCAAGAGTAATAAATATCGAGGTAAAAATTCCTAATTTGTTTTTAAACATGTTAGTTCTGTAAAATGTTGAAGAGCAAATATAAATAGATTTTTTGGGCTTATTTGGATACAATCTATTAAATTTTAACCGGTTATTAACATCGATCTAAAAAAAATTCGTTAACTTTAATTCTATTAATTCATTTATTAAAAATTAAATAAAATTTGTTATGGGAAAAACAGGAAACACATTGGTAGCTATTTTAGCAGGAGCAGCAGTTGGTGCGGTAGCAGGAGTATTATTAGCACCTGAACAAGGGCAAAAAACCAGAAAGAAAATTTCGGACGGATTTAAATCTGGAACGGATGACTTAAACTGCAAAATGGACGAGTTGAAGAATCAAGTTAAAAGTTTGATTTCTTCTAAAAAAGCAGATTTCGAATCGTCTTTCAACACATTGGTTAACAAAGCTGATGATAAAAAAGAAGATGTTATTGCAAGTTTAGAACGCAAATTGGCTGAATTAAAAGGACAAGCTTCTAATGCGGTTGACAGAGCAAAAGATATGACTAACAAAGCTGCAGATAATATCAAATCTGAGTTAAAATAGTCTATGGCATTTAATGAAGATCTAAAAAACAATCTTCATGAAATGAAGTCTGAAGCTAAAGCTTATTTAGAAACCAACATTGATTATTATTCACTGTTGGGGTTTAAAGTAGCATCTAAAGCTACAGGCTTCATTTTAAAAATTTTCGCTTTAAGCCTATTCGCTGTTTTATCGTTGTTTTTTTTATCGTTTGCTGCAGCATTTGCAATAGGGAAAGCTTTAGACAGCAACACTTACGGTTTTTTAATTATAGGCGGATTCTACATTATTGTTGCCATTTTTACATACGCAATGCGCAAGGTTATGATAGATATTCCTATTCTTAAGAAATTTTCTAGAATCTTTTTTGACTAATACTTATATGAAATGAAAATACGTTACAAATCATACGAAGAGGTTGATAAAGAACTAGAAATCCTTAGACTTGAACGCGAAATTAGTATTCGAAAGATTGGTAATAATGCCGAAGATATCGCCCAACTTTTTTCACCTAGCCAGTTACTCCACCAAGGATTGACATCGTTAGGCAGTTCGGTAAAAAATTCAAAAGGTATTAAAACCTTAGTTTTATCAACTGTATTTAAATTTTTATTTAACAAATTCATAAAAAAAAATAAACACCAACTTTAAGTTGGTGTTTTTATTTACTGTTATTCTTCTATATTATGTTGTGAAGGAAAATCAGTCTGTGGTGGAAGATTTCTCTTTGGTTTATGGTCTTCTTTTGTGCCCGATTTTTTCATTGCCTCGCCTACCTGATTACTTGCCGTGAACGATGCTACCATATTGTTCAGCATATCGCTGCCTGCTTGTGGTGAATTAGGTAACAAAATTAAGTTTGAATTGTTTTCTGCACCTATTGACTGTAAGGTATCATAATGTTGCGTAACAACAATTAAAGCCGATGCTTCTTGAGAATTAATTCCTACGCTGTTTAAAACATCAACCGATTCTACCAAACCACGTGCAATTTCTCTACGCTGATCTGCAATACCTTGTCCTTGTAAACGTTTGCTTTCTGCTTCTGCCTTAGCTTTTGCAACAATTCTAATACGCTCCGCTTCTCCTTCATATTCTGCCGCTGTTTTTTCACGATCTGCGGCATTAATACGGTTCATTGCATGTTTTACCTGAATATCCGGATCAATATCGGTAATCAACGTATTAATAATATCGTAACCGTAAGTAACCATTGCATCATTCAACTCACGTTTTACGGCAATTGCAATATCATCTTTACGTTCAAAAACATCATCTAACTTTAATTTCGGAACCTCAGCACGCACCACATCAAAAACGTAAGAAGTAATTTGATCGTGCGGATATTCTAATTTATAAAAAGCTTCGTAAACACGCTCCTGCACTACTTTAAATTGCACCGAGACCTTCATTTTAACGAATACGTTGTCTTTTGTTTTTGTTTCGATAATTACATCTAACTGTTGAATACGCAGATTTAATCGCCCCGCTATACGATCTACAATCGGGATTTTAATTTGTAAGCCCGAATTACGAATGGACTGATATTTTCCAAATCGTTCAACAATAACGGCCGATTGCTGTTTCACGGTAAATAAAGATGAAAATACTATTAGTAAAATAATAGCAATAATAATGTAAAGTGTAAAATCCATTTTAAATTGTTTTTTGGTAAGATATAAAAAAAACCTCTTTTTTCAAAGAGGTGTAAATGCTATTTTTTAATGAACGATAGTTTTACCGTTCCGCCCTCCAGCACGCTTAAATATTGTTCGTATTCTGGAAACTGCGCTTTTATCAATGGAATGTAAGCTGAAATATCACTTTGAATTTCCATAGCAGTATCTGTTTGTGCTGTAATTGTTCCGTTAATTTGATAACCTAAAACATTTAACGATACGTTATTGCCGCTTTGTTGAAAAGCGTTTTCGTATTCTGTAATGGTACAATTTGCGGTTTCATGCCTAAAAAACACCGCGTTATTATTTGCTTTAAATTCTAAATAATCTTTGGGACAACTTTGTGTATGCGGATAATCTAATGTGTATAAAGGCATCACTTTGACCAACTGAATAGTTGTTGGTTCCCATTTACCTTGTGTGGTGTTAACAGGTGGATCTTTTCTGTCGTCTGATCCGCAAGAAGTGAATAGCAATCCTGCAGATAATATAAAAAGGAAAAGAAACTTTTTCATAATTTACTGATTTACAAATGTATAACCGAAGATAATAAAAAAATCCCATTTTTAGGGAATGGGATTTAGAAAAATTTAGAAAAAAATTGTTGTTGTTGATATGAAAAAAATATCATTGTGAAAAACATTTGGGCATTTGTTAATCACATTTCAAATATATAAACTTTTTTTTAACTGCAAAATAATTTTTACTTAAAATTAAATATTTTTAAAATTATTTATTGCTGTATTCAATCTTTTAGTAGTTTCTGCCTTACCTAAAACGCTTATAATTTCAAACAAATCGGGACCTTTCATCTCACCAACCAACGCAATACGAAGCGGTTGCATAATTTTACCCATTCCTAATTCGTTTTCTTGAATCCAGGTTTTTATCGCTGATTCTATTTCTTTTGCTTCAAAAACTTTAACATTTTCAATAACAGAAATAACCTGCTGCATTAAACCCGATGTATCTTCTTTCCAGTTTTTCGCTGCTTTTTCGTCGTACTTTTCTGGTGCTACAAAGAAAAAATCTGCTAAAGCATATAAATCGGTCGTTAAGTTTGCTCGGTCTTTAACCAACCCGGCAACTTTTTCAACCACAGCGTTATCTACTGCAATTCCTTTTTCTTTTAAAACCGACTGTAAGTAAACTGCCAATTCGCTGTTTTCTTTGTTTGCCATATATTGGTGGTTAAACCATTTGTTCTTTTCAGGATCGAACTTTGCACCTGATTTGTTTACGCGAGCCAAATCAAAAGATTCAATTAATTCTTCTAACGTAAATAATTCTTTCTCTGTACCATCGTTCCAACCTAAAAGCGCCAAAAAGTTAACAACAGCTTCTGGGAAAAAGCCTTGTTCACGATAACCCATTGCTGTTTCGCCTGTTTCTGATTTCCAATCTAATGGAAAAACCGGGAAACCTAATTTATCTCCGTCACGTTTTGATAATTTTCCGTTACCAACTGGTTTCAATATTAATGGCAAATGTGCAAATTCAGGTGCATCCCATCCAAAAGATCGATACAATAAATAATGTAACGGTAACGATGGCAACCATTCTTCGCCACGAATCACATGTGATGTTCCCTGTAGATGATCATCGACAATATTTGCCAAATGGTAGGTTGGCATTCCGTCTGATTTATACAATACTTTATCGTCTAACAAAGCGGTATCAAACGTAACTTTGCCACGAATCATATCTTTCAACGTTAGTTTTTCATCGATAGGCATTTTAAAACGAATCACATACGGATCGTTATTAAACAATCGCGCTTCTAACTCATCATGCGTCATGTTTAACGATGTGTTTAAAACTTCGCGAACGGTGTGGTTATATATAAAAGTATTTCCGTTGGCTTCGGCTTCTTTTCGTAAAGCATCTAAATCTTCGGCAGCATCAAAAGCATAATAAGCAAAACCGTTGTGTACCAAATCTAAAGCGTATTGTTTGTACAAGTGCTTACGATCGCTTTGACGGTAAGGTCCAAATTTTTCATTTACTCCGATGGTTTCATCAGGTTCAATACCCAACCATTTTAAGGCTTCAAAAATATATTCTTCGGCACCCGGAACAAATCTGTTTTGGTCGGTATCTTCAATTCTTAAATAAAAAACACCGTTGTTTTTCTTTGCAAAAAGGTAATTAAATAAGGCTGTTCTTACACCGCCGATATGTAAAGGACCGGTTGGGCTTGGTGCGAAACGTACACGTACTGGTTTTGTCATCTTTTTCGTATTTTTTTTCAAAGATAGAAAGTTGTTAGCGTTTATCTATGAATGTTATTGGTTTTCTGCTTAGCGGATCGTAAATAATCTTTTGTAAGGTTAATTCGTCTTCAAAAATAATCTGCGGAGTTACACGTAATCTGGCTCTAAAATAATCTTTTAGCTTGCCTGCAAATTCATCGGATGTATCAGCAGAAAAAATTCGAACCAAAATTTCATCGGTACCTATTTCGTTTGAAGATATTTCGATTAAATGCAGTTTTATTTCTTTAAAATGTGCCACAGCATCGTGCATTGCCGGTGGATACAGCGTTGTACCCTTGTATTTTATCATTTGCTGTTTGCGACCTTCTACCGGACCTAAACGATAGGTTGATCTGCCGCATTTACATTTTTCTACATGTTTGCGCACCATATCGCCGGTTTTAAAACGCAACAAAGGCATGGCTTCTACTCCCAACGTTGTTACAACCAATTCGCCCAATTCGCCATCGGCAACTGGTTCGTTGTTTTCGTTTACAATTTCACTGATGATTAATTCCGGGTGATGATGACCGCCCGCAAACTGATCACATTCTGTAAACGCAGCACTCATTTCGGTTGATGCATAGGTAGAAAACAGGTTGATATTCCATTTTTCCTGAATTCGCTGTGCCAGAAGTGTCGGTTGCAAATCGGTTGTTCTTAAAGCCTCGCCAATGCAGATGACTCCTTTTACGGAACTGTTTTTATAATCGATGTTATTTTCTTCGGCATATTCGATCATCTTTAAAATGAACGAAGGCACGGCGATTAAATATTTTGGTTGATAGCGCAAAATAGAATCCCACTGCAACGGCGGAACACCCGCACCTACCCTAACAATTCCTGCACCCAGTTTTCGCAAACCCAGAAAATATGCCAAACCAGCCATAAAACGTCGATCCATCGTCGTCATAAGCTGTACCAGATCGCCCTTCTGAACTCCGGCACACTGAAAAGAAAGCATTTCGTTATAAGCCAAACGTTCCAAATCGTTATCGGTTAATCCAAAAGTTACAGGATCGCCCAAAGTACCCGAAGTTGTTGCATAATCGCGGATTTCGGTTTTATCAACACAGAAAAAATCTTGATTGTGCATTTGTAAATCGGCTTTTGTGGTTACCGATATTTTCTGTAGGTCTTCAATGGTTTTAATGGTATCGATCTGAATATTTTCTGCTTTGAATTTTCGCTGATAAAATGGCGAATGTTCCAGTAAATACATCATGTGGTTTTGCAGAAGTTCATTCTGAAAACGTTCAATATCGGTTATACTTTTGGTTTCTATATCGGGAATCATCGCTTTTTTAGGGTTTTCTTTAATTTTTGTTCGATGCTTTTTAGTTGGTCTTTAGAACTTATTACTTTTTGCAGGGCAATTTGATAATTATCTGCCGCATTTTGCCATTGTTTTTTATTGAAAAAATAATCGCCTAACTGTTTATAAACCACCCAAAGTTCGGGATTTGATTTTTTATAAGCCGTTAAAATTTCATTAGAAACGATTTTTTCTGAATTTGTGGCTGATTCGATCGTCTTGTGTAGCGCTCTAAAATTCTTATATTGCTTAAAATCTTTCGATTTTATGAACTCATCTTTTGGTAATTCTAGTGATTTTATAGGTTTCAACTCTTTCGATTTAAAAACGGTATTTAGATCATACGCATCAAAAGCGCCTAACTGATACGGATTGTTCGACACCCACATTTTTAATTCGGCAGGTTTAAAAATCACGCCGTGATGCGCCATTAATTGGTTCAATGCTTTTTCATTCCCTAAACCTAAATCTTCGTTTTGCAAACCCGAAACATCACGCAAAACCTTTAAAACATCTTTAACCTTATATTTTTTATCGGTTTGGAACGATTCTTCTAATTTTTCCAATCGATAATAAGAATGTGATTCTTCGATTTGATTTTGATTTCTTTTATCTGATTTATATCCGTTGGACTGAAAATGATTGGTACAGATTAGCTTGCCGTTGTTGGTTTCGTAAACATCCATTCGTTTCGGACTCATTTCAATAACAACCGATTTATTATCTTTTGCACTGCCAATTAAAAAAGATTCGGCTACAAAAACATCAAACTTATCGGCAATTTCAACCGCTTCATCAATAGTTTGGGCATTCTGTAAAATACTTCGTGCAACAATAGAAACCGGCGTTTTGCCACGCATTGGAACACTTGATTTTCCTGCGTTCAGCGTTACGGTTAATCCTTTTTCGTTCATGCCCGAAACCACGCCAACCATTCCCGGCCAAGTTACCGATGCATATTTGTAACCACTTTCAGGACTAATAAATTCTACAATTTTATTTTGAGCGAATTCATCATTCACATAAAAATCGAAATTTCTGCCAATAAGTAAATTTCCGTCTTCGGTAAAATCGTCCCACAAAGCGATCGATGAACAGCCTACGAGCATTAAATCTTGCATGGCGTGACCAATATCGTGCGAACTGTGCAAAAGTAAATTACGTTCGAATTTTGTTCCGATGTCGTTAAATTCATCAGATCCAAAAGTTGAAACAGCATAAAGTTCCTGCTTTAAATCGGTTGGAATCGAAGAAAGAATGTTACGGTTGTACCATTTTAAAAAGTACAATAATTTGTTTTGTTTTGATGGATTTGGAATCATTTCTGAAACCTTTCCAAAGAATATTTTTTCTTGATTTTGATACAGCTTTTGTGTTAAAAAACCTTTTTTGTAACCTAATTCATACGGATTTCCCGAAATTCTTAACTGCCAGTTTCCGTTAATAGACCTGTTTAAAACATCTCTTTTTTCTATTGAAAACTTTTGTTGTTCAAATTCGGTTTCAAACAAATCAGATTCTTTTTTCAAGTTTTTAATGCTTCCGCAACTTATTAAAGAAAGTAGCAGCACAAGCGAGAATATTTTTTTACTCATACCCTACTTTTTTAAATACTTTATCGAAAAAATAATCTCTCCCAACCATTTCGGCAACCGTTAAAAAACCGGTAATCGTTACACCTAAAATCCCGTGCAAGCGCACATTTTGTCCGGTTAAAAACAAATTATCGATCTTCGTTTTTGGCGATATCATAGTTTTTAAAGGTTGTGAAGCTTCTTTTTCAAAACCGTACATGGTTCCATCTAAAGTTCCGATATAATCACGGTACGAAAGCGGCGAAGATGTGTGTGTTGAAACAATATTTTGCTGAATATTTGGAAAATATTTTTCTAAAATCTGGAATAGTTCGGTTACAATTTCGGTCTTAAATTGTTGGTAATCGGCTCCGCGGTCGTTTTCGTTTCTAACCGTATTAAATGTATGCTGCCATTTTTCAACTTGCTCAAAATCCATATACGTCATTAACGAAATACTTTGTGCAAATTCTTCGTTTTTGCTGTGCGGATTGGTAGTAATTACAACAGATTGTGGTTTGGTTTCAATCCAATTGTTTTCGTACGAAAACACATTGTCTTCATTTTCAAAATGATAAATATTGTGATTGAAATAAGGAACGGTATTAGGTTTTAAAACGATATGAACCGAAAAAACCGATGGCCCGTTTTTTAACTGATTGATTCGTTTTATATAAGGTTTTCGTTGATTTTCCTCATTAAACATCGAAAAAAGTTGTTTTAAATCGATATCCGACACAAACTGATCGGCTTTATAAATACAGTCAACCGTTTCACAACTTTCTAAAATATTTTCTTTAAAATTGAGTTTTTCAACCTTTTCATGTTTAAATAAATCGGCTTTAAAACTCCGCAATTGTTTTATAAACGCTTTTGTGATCTGACTTCCGCCTTTTACGCAACGCCACGAACTCTGTATATACGAATTTACCGTTAAGGCGTGAACATAAAAAGGAGTTTCATTAGATTTGATCGCATACAGAAAACTGTTGCCCAACAAAACGGCTTGCATTTTTTTGTTTGAAGTGATTGAATTTAGTACACTTTCAACCGAATGTTGCATGATTTCTTCGTTATAACCCGTGTTGTTTTTTAGGTGGTACAACGGAAATTGATTGCAATAAAACTGAATGGTTTCAATATACTTTTTTAACGACTGTTCTTCATTAGGAAAATAAACCAACAATTGTTTTACAAAATTATCATAACCTTGCGCCTGCGGATATTGAATGGTTTCGTTTCCAAAGCTAATAACATCAAACTGATTTTGATCTAATTGCGATAAATCCAAATCGTTTAAAATGTTTAGATAGGTAAAGTATCTTCCTAAATTCTCGTCTTTATTCAACGCGCCAATGTAGTGAACGCCAGTATCAAAAATAGTTTTATCGCGCACAAACGTTTGCAAGTTACCACCGTACTGGTTGTTTTTCTCTAAAACACACACTGTTTTGCCTTCTTGTGCCAGCAATAATGCCGAAACCAAGCCGCCCAAACCGCTGCCAATTACAACAACATCGTATGTTTTAGTTTGTTTCATTACGTTGGAATATCTGTATTTTTAATTCATCATGCGTTTGTGTAAAACCGCTAAAATTTGGTTTAAATTTACAACAAACCAGTATAATTTGATTGATATTTTGCGGAATCTCGTTGTTAAACTGCTGTAAATGAGAAAGTATCAACACATTGCTGTTTTGCCAAATTTCCACTAAATCATCGGCATATTTTATTCTAAACTTTTGGTTAATGTAACTTGCTTTGGCTATTGATCGGTGTTCTTCGTTTAAATTATAAGAATGTACTTTTCGCGATGGAAACTGATTGACCAAAAGAAAATCAAGCTGCCCAAAATCGGTTGTTATGTGAGAAATTGACGCTTTATCGCTAATTAAATGAAATAATTGATGATAGATTGCTTTATTCTGATTAAAATCTCTCTTAACTGTATTTAAAATTCCATGTTCTTTATACAAAAAATTCAAGAACAACTTCTGCTTAAAATAATCAGCGTCTTCTGATTTTAATCGAATTTTGTTGTATTCTTCTTTAAAAAATCGACTTATTTTCTTTGTTCGATCTGTGTATGAAGTCCCAAAACGCTCGTCGTTTAAATCGATAGGTTCGCCCACATACACATGACAATTTGTATTGTAAATAACAAAATCGCCTTTAGGCAGCAAATCGGCATTTCCGTGGATATATACAGGTTGAATAGGCAAATTCAATTCTTCTGCCATAAAAAAGGCACCTTTGTGAAAACGACCAATTTCTGATGTTCGTGAGCGGGTTCCTTCCGGAAAAATCATCACAGAAAAATCGGTTCCAATGCGCTCTTCTAATGGAACCAACCCTTGAGCTATTCCTTTCGTTACCGGATAAAATCCTAAAAACTTCACCGCTCTGCCAAAAACAGGTGACTTATAAACCCAATCGTTTACAATGTAAACCACTTTAGAATAGGTCATTCCAATGGTTAATGAATCTAAAAACGAGGTGTGGTTTGATATGATTACCGACTGTTTTTGCAAACGCTCTTTGTGGAAGATTTTTTTACTTGCAGCAGGATTTAAGTGTAAAACCGATTTCATATAAGCCGACATTACACTGCTGAAAAAATGCCATTTTTTGCGTTTTGATATAGGTAAAATCCAGAAAAAAACACGCATGAAAACCGATACAATTAAACTGGCAATGGCATAATAAGTAAACATTAAAATTGATCGAACGGTAAGCAGTAGTGTGGTTGGCGACAATCCTTTTTTAACTCGATTGAAAAACAAAAATTTAAACAACAGCGGATACAGCACAAAGGTTACCAAAACTGCCACACTTACACCGATCAATGCGATTAACGCAATGGATTTTAACGCTGGATGTTGTGCAAATATCAACGCCCCGATTGCTAAAATAGTCGTTAAAACCGCCAAAATAATTGAGGTGCGATACAAAGGTATTTCGTCTTTTCCATCGGTATATTGCTTTTGCAGCGCGCTGGTCATGAAAATGGTAAAATCGATTCCGTGACCAAAAACCAATGTACAAACTATGGTGCTAAAAATATTAAACGGAATGTTCAACAATCCCATTAAACCTGCGGTAATAAAGCCCGTTAACGCAATGGGAATTGATGCTGTTATGACCAATTCAATCCTTCTGTAAAAAATAAACAGAATTACAAAAACGGCAATAAACGAATACGAAACCAATGAATTAAAATCGTTTACCAAGAAACCTAAATATTGTTCGTTCAAAGCTTGTCGATCAATTAAAAGTACTTGTTTTCCTTGATTTTCTTTCTCGAAATTCTTTACAAATGCATCGCGATTTTTTGGGTCGATTGTTACAACGGTTGATAACAAATAACGGTTTTTTCCATGAACAAATTCGTTATACAATTGTTGGTTAAACTGCTTTAATGAAGATAGATTTACAGTAGAAAAATCTTTGTTTAGCAATTGATAAAATGCTGCATGGGTTTGTGCGTTAAAACCTTCTGCCACACTTTTCGTTTCGATTGCTTGTACGGTTTGATTGATTTTAGAAAGATTCCAAAACTGTTTCCAACGATCAATAGCTTTTAATTGTTCGGTTTTTGAAGGAACCAAACTACTTACCGATTGCACATTGTTTACATACTTATTTGATTGTAGTTTATTGAAAATATGCTGGTTATCTTCTAAAACTAGATCTTCGTTTTTATTATAAGCAACAACAAATAAGCTTTTTGCAATTTTATTATCTGTATATAATTCTTTTTCAGCACGTTGTTGTTCCACAGGCATAAAATTAATTTTAGACAAATCGCCATCGAACTGTACTTTATGATAAGTAAAAGCACTCATTACAACTAAAAGCAGCGTAAAAGCAATTAAAATCTTATTTTTTTCGAAAGGATATTTCGCAATTTTATCAATCGCGTGGCTGTGTTTTAAGGTTTTCCCTTTATAAATATGCGGTAAAATAATCAATGTAAAAACGGCTGTTGCAACTACCGAAATACTTGCGAAAATTCCTAAATCAATCAATGCGTCCGAATGTACAAAAAGCAGGCACAAAAAAGCAACTGCTGTGGTAGAGCTGCTCATTAAAAGCGGTTTTGCAACATCTTTAAACAACGCCTGCATCTTTTGTGTATTTTTGGAATGCGTTAAAAAATGCAGCGCATAATCAATGGTAATTCCTATTAAAATAGCAGCGATAGATAAAGATATCGCCGAAATTTCTGTCCGTAAAAAATACAGGCATAATAACCCAAATAATCCACCAAAAACCGTTGGAATCATCACAATTATTGGAACCAGCCAGTTTCTGTAATAAAAAATCAATAGCAACATTAAAGCCGAAACCGAAATAGCTACCGTTGTTAAAATATCGCTTTTAATTTGTTGGGCATTGGCAACGGCAATAAATGGCGAACCAAAATATTGCACCTCAACTTTTAGATTTTTATCTGAAATATGCTGTTTTAAATCATTTAGTTTTTGTACGAAAATTTCATTGTGTTGCGTTTCGCTTCCGCCGTATTTTGGATTGATAAATAACACAATTTTTTCTTCGTCTTGAGTAAATAAAAATCCATCTTGAAATTTGTAATCGCCGTTTCCTTGAAAGTGCTGTAGTTTCTTTAACGCCAAAAACGATAATTGCAAAGGATCATTAACCACAATATCTTTCATAAAAGCCGCATTGCCACTTAACAATGTTTCGTAATTCTGCTGAATTTGTTTGGAAAGACTGTCGTTATTCAGTTTTTGATCGATGGTTTTATAATCGGCTTCGTTCAGATAAATTGGTAAATTATCATACACAAAACGAAATGATTCCTGGAAAAGATCTTCATTCAACGTTCCCTGAACCGACAAATAATAATCTTTTACAACGGGTAATGTATCGGTAAAAGATTCGGCAGCACTAATTAAATCTTGGTTTTCAGCTCCTTTTTTCTTTTTAAAGATTACCGCAATTTTATCGGTAAAATTCATTTCGCTAATAACCTGTGCTGTGGTGTTATTGGTTTTATTGCTTGGAATAATCCTTGTAATATCCTCGTTAAATGTGATTTTTTGAAGGATAAAAACCGCGCACACCAAAAATAACACCGAACTTAAAAGTGCTGTTTTGGGATATTTCTGAATTTTTTGAAACAAATAATAAAATCCGTTAAACATTATGCAGTTGCTTTTCGGTTGTAAAAATTAAGGATTACGTAACAAATCAATCCTAATAACACTGCCATAAATGTAGCTAAAATTGTGCTTCCGACAATATATTGTAGCAAATGGTTTTTTAGAGAATGGAACGAAATGTTATGAAAATCTATCAGAATTTCGCCGCTTTCGCCAACAAAAAAGCTTCCAACTTTTAGCGATGCTAGTACAATAAACGGAATAAACGGCGGAAGGCTGATGTTTGATCCTACAAACGAAATGGTTTTGTTTAATTTGAAAATTGCTGCCAAAAAGATCGACAAAAATGTTTGAAAGCCCCACACAGGAACAATTCCAATGAAAACGCCCAATGCAAGCGATAGTGCTTTTACTTCGTTGGTGTCGTTGGTCTGTAAAATATCTTCCTTTAAAAAAGCTTTAAAACTTTTTTTTTTGAATTTTAAAAGGATGTTTCTCGGTTTAATGTACAACAACATAATCAAAACCAACACCGTATTTAGGATACTTATTCGGGTAAAATCGCGAAACGGACGAAAATGCGAAACGCGCTCGTTAGGATCGTACAAAACCTGAATAGGTACATTTTTTACTTGAATGTTTTTCCATGCTGTTCGCACGATTACTTCAATTTCAAACTCGAATTTTTTGGTAAAGAATCTTTTTGGAAGATGTTTTAACGGATACAAACGATAACCCGATTGTGTATCTGTCAGTTTAATTCCTGTTTCAAACTGAAACCAAAAATTAGAAAATCGATTACCAAAACTGCTTTTTTTAGGAACACTTTCATGTGTCATGTTTCGGCTTCCGATCAACAAAATCGGTTCAGTTGCTGCATTTAATTCCTCTAAAAAAACAGGAATATCCGAAGGATAATGTTGCCCGTCTGAATCGATCGTTAAAGCATAATCGTAATTTAACGCTAAGGCTTTTTTAAAGCCCATTTGCAAAGCGTATCCCTTTCCTTTATTTTGCGGTACATTTAAAATGTAAAGTTGCTTGTAGTTTTCAAGAATATCGGCAGTTTCGTCGGTACTTCCATCATTAACAATAAAAATATGGTTGGTGTAATTTAAAACTCCGTCTATAACGCGCTTTAAAGTTTTCGCATTGTTATAGGTAGGAATAATTACACACCACGATTTATTATTTTGCACGGCATTCATTATAATTGCTGGGTTAGCACGGCATTTACTTTAAGTGCAACGGTTTCATCAAAGCTAGCCGAAGCTTTAATTTTAAAGTTTTCTTCTACTTGATTGATGTCGATTGTAATTGCTAAAACCGCATTCACTTCTGGGTTTATCAATGCCATGAACTTTACGTTGCTGCATTCTTTTATAAACAATTTTGTACTTGTTGCTTGTTCTGTTAATTCTTTTAAAATTTGCAGCATACAAACGCCAGGTGTTACCGGATTATTGGGAAAATGCCCTTTAAACACATCGTGTTCAGGATTTAATTCAATAATCGATTTTAATTGGTTGTCTGTAAAATTAAATTCTTTTACGTTGTAAAAATGAGGTATTAACATACAAATTGTTTAAAAAGCGAAATTAATGATTTATTTTAAAGTACCACCAACCCCAATTTTATTTATCTGTTTAAAAAAGGTAAAGACATTTGTTGCAAACAATATGTTTTTCTTAACTTTTAAAAGAAATGATTTCAAACATTATTTTCCGAAATTTGTAGTACTTAAATTAATTTAATTAAAATATGAGTTCATTAAAAGGAAAAAACGCAATAATTACCGGTGGTGGTCGTGGTTTGGGTAAAGCTGTTGCCTTACTACTTGCACAAGAAGGTGTAAACATAGGAATTACCGGACGTAACGAAGATCATTTAAAAAATACCGTTGCAGAATTGCAAAAAAGTGGTATAAAAGCTGCGTATGCGGTTTTTAACGTTACCGATAAAACAGAGGTTGATAATGGTATTAAAGAATTAGTATCAAACCTTGGTGGTATTGATATTTTGGTAAATAATGCAGGAATTGGCTGGTTTGGCAAATTAGAAGATATGCCTGCTGCTGATTGGGAACAAGTAATGCAAACCAATCTTTTCGGGGTTTATTACACGGCTATGGCGGTTTATCCGTACATGAAAGAAAACGGAAGTGGCGATGTAATTAACGTGGCTTCTACAGCTGGTTTAAAAGGTGGTGCAAACATGTCTGCCTACGCGGCATCTAAAGCGGCGGTAATTTCTTTATCGCAGTCTATGATGGCAGAATGGCGTAAAAACAACATTCGTGTATTTACCTTGACGCCAAGCACCATTGCTACCGATATGAGCATTGACGGCGGTTTAACAGACGGAAATCCAGACAGCGTTTTACAACCCGAAGATTTTGCAGAATGGGTACGCGATATCTTGAAAATGAAAAGCAGAGCTTTAATTGCAAATGGTTCTATTTTTTCTACGAATCCATAAAAAAATCCGTTCAAATGAACGGATTTTTTATAATTGAAAAACACTGTCGCCCAATGCGGTGTTTAATTTTTTATTCTTTAGTTTTATTAACGAATAATCGTTAGAACTCTCTACGATTTTAATCTCCGAAACCGTATCCTCATTATTTAAAAACGTTAAAGTAACCTCTTTAATATGCTTGCTCATGTCTTTACTTTTTGGTTTTAACACTGCAAAACGCGTAGTTCCGCTTTTAAAATAGGTTATATTGAACGATTTTTCATCAAACAGATTTCCTGTATAGCTTCCAACCATTAATTGCTGTAACTGCTTAAAACGCTTGTTTTTGTTTAGATCGATCGACGTAATCTTACCTTTTTCGTTCTTAATCTTTAAATTGTCTTTGTTAAAAAGCATCGCGTTCTTTTTAGGTGCATTGTATTGCCAAAGCAGTTTTTCACCTTTAAAACGAAAAATTCCTGATGATTTCGATGCGTTTTTAAGAACGCTTACATGTTTTGTTTCTTCAAAATCGGCAGTGATCGATGTTGTTTTACCTGCTTGGTTTTGTACTTCTTTTTTAAACGATGTTACTTCACTTGCCGACATCTGCGTTTGTGAAAATCCTAAAACCGATGCAAAAAAGAACATTCCTAAAAAAATATTTTTCATTAGTTTGTATGCTTTAATATTAAGTAATTCGTCAACCGTAACCGATTGTATTTGTTTCTTTTCCATAATTATCAACAATCGTTCCAATACGTTCAATGTTTTGGTTGATGTATCGTGCAGCAAAATTATCGAACCTTTTTCAAATCGATCTAAAATTCGACTTAAAATTTTATCTTCTGATTCAATTACGGTATCCAGTGATCGAACATTCCAACCAATCACCTCTACCCTATTTTTTTTGCAAGCTCGCGCTATATTTGGATTTGAAACTCCGAAAGGAGGTCTGAATAAATTAGGAATTTTTCCTGTAATCTGCTGAATGATGTTTTGGGTTGATGCTATTTCGTTATCAACTTCCTTTTTCGATAAAAAACCCATTTTATTGGTATGCGAATAAGTATGATTTGCGATTACATGTCCCTGCTCTACTATGATTTTCGCAGTTTCAGGATATTTTTCGATTTGTTTTCCAATACAAAAGAATGTCGCTTTTTGATTGTATTTTTTCAACAGATTCAGAATTTCAGGAGTAATTTCTGTGGGGCCGTCATCAAACGTTAAAGCAACTACATTTCGATTGATTTTTTTGTTTGATGAATGTGCTTTTACAAAGTAATTTAATCGGATATCAAACGATCCCCAAGCGGTGATTCCCAACCAAAAAAGTATCACAATAAAAATTAAAAACAAGGGCAACTTACCCGAAAAATAAGCATACCATAAGCATGTTAAAACGGCAATAAAAAACCATTTTATGTACTTGTGCCTTAACATTTTGAAAGTAGAACAAAACTAAAATCGGTATTGTTAAACTGATTGATCATCAGCACTTTTTCAATTTTATTTGGTTTGATATCGTTGTATTGAACCGCTTTTGGATATTGCTGTTTTTGAATGATTTCTGCTGCAACTTTTAATCCAAAAGCCGATGCCGTATCGTAACTTCCTGAAATATGCTGGTAATAAGCCTGCGGAATTTCACTAAAAACAGTATTCATTTTGTTGTAAAATTCTTGCTGAAGCGCATCTGCATTCACACCGAAAAAAACAACATCTAAATCAGCAACAGAAAGGTTATTTTTAGCCAAAAAACTATTGATTTCGGTAGCTTCTTCGTCTTTAAAAGCATTAAAAAGCATCACATCTAAAACCTCTGCATAGCTGTTATTGGTTTTGTGGTTTGATAAAGCAAAAAAAGTAGCTCCTTCTGCCAAAGCAATTCCTTTTGTTTGCGGGTTTTTAAAATTGACTTCTTCCCCACTCTTCTTTACTTTACTAATCATTTCGTACATAGAAAAAGTGTACGGTGCAATTTCATCAACTCCGCCAATTAATATATTTTCTTTGTTAAAATGTTTTAACTGCATAAAAGCATCAAACAAGGCACTTTCAAACGAATTTGCTCCATTCACGTAGGTAAAATTGTAGGCTTTACACTGCAAATGCAAGGCAATTTGCGCTGCAACCGTGTTATGAGTTGACTGTATAAACGCTGTGGGAGTTAAAAACTGTTCATCATTATCAATAATCGCATCTAAAAATTTTTCAGAATCTTCAATACAACCCAATCCCGTTCCAACAATAACAGCCTGCGGATCGACCATTTTGGCATTAAACAACGCTTTATTGGCTGCATAAATGCCCATTTTTACACCTTTAGCCTTACGGCGACTCATTGCTGGTGCAATTAAATCTTTGTAAGATGGTTGTTGTGCTTTGTTTAATATCTGAATTTCAATAGCTTCCGATTCAAATACATCAAAATCAACCGATTGAATACTTACGTTGCCGATACCGTTTATGTAGCAGTTTTTCATTTAGTTTAGCTTAAATACAAATTTACATTTTTTGTTTAAATGCTTAAAACATTTTTATTAATTGAACAACCTTAAAAATTATTGGTGTATATTTACACCAAATAATATTTTGAATTATGACACGACAAAGTATCACATTAGCTAAACAAAATGATGAATGGTTAAAAGCACAAATAATAAACGAAGAGTTTAACAGCAAAAGCGAAGCCATTAATTATTTAATTAAGCAAGCGCGCGAACGTAATGAATATCATGAGTATGTACGAATGAAAATAGAAAAAGGTGAAAAAAGTGGTTTCAGCACCAAAACTAAAGAAGAACTTTTGGGAGAAATAAAAAGCAAATTGAATGTATAGCTACTATTTATCAATTGAAGCTGAAGAAGATATTGTTAGGATTTTTGAATATGGTTTTAATCATTTTGGACTTAAACAAGCTGAAAAATATTATGATGAATTGTTTGAATGTTTTAATAAAATAGCCTTCAATCCATATATGTTTCCAAAATATCCTTATCATAATGAAAATTACAGATATTGTGTTTGTGGAGTAGATACAATTTATTACACAATTGTGAATGATCAAGTAAAAATTATTACTATTATAGGGAAACAAGATTATTGGTAACCAAAAAAACAAATCAACAGCTGCTGCAGATTTGTATTTTAAGTTGCAATAGATTTTACAAAAATCTTATAATCAGAATAATGTATTGACTACTTACTAAAAATTAACGTGGAACAATTTCCGCCAAATCCGAAAGAATTTGAAAGCACATGATTAATTTCTGTTCGAACAACTTCAGTTTCGGGAACAATATTCAATTCTTCCATAGGTGTTTTAAAATTCAGGTTAGGGAAGATGGTATTGTTTTGCAACGCCAGCACGCTGTAAACCGCTTCAATTGCAGCCGCAGCTGCCAATGTGTGACCTGTAAATGCTTTGGTTGAACTGAATTTTGGTACATTATTAAAAATTCTGCTTATGGCTCGACCTTCAGATAAATCGTTATTTGGTGTTGCCGTTCCGTGTACGTTGATGTAATCGATTTGATCGGGTAGGATAGAAGCCTTTTCAAAAGCCTGTTTCATTGCCAAATACGCACCTTCACCGTTTTCTGACGAAGCTGTTTGATGAAATGCATCATTTGCATTGCCGTAACCAGCCACGTAAGCCAAAACTTTTTTGTTGCTTTTCTTGATAACCTCATCTGATTCTAACACCAGATAAGCCGCAGCTTCGCCTAAATTTAAACCTTTACGGTCATTGTCAAATGGGGTGTTGTAAGTATCAGACAAAATCATCAAGGTTTTAAAACCATTTATGGTAAACTTGCTCAACGCATCGGTTCCGCCTACAATTACTCGGTCTAAATATCCGTTTTCAATCATGCTTGCGCCCAACATTATGGCATTTGCAGCCGACGAGCATGCGGTTGAAATCGTGGTTACAAATCCTTTTAAACCTAAATAATTGGCGATTTTGTTTGATGAATCGCCGGCATCGTGACTTTGAATGTATTTTTGATATTCCGGATGTTCCTCGTACCTTTTGTAATGCTTTTCGGTAAAATCCATTCCGGCAACACTGGTCGATGAAATTAAACCGGTACTTACTTCATTAATATCATCAATACCAGCACTTTCTACCGCTTGCTCGGCTGCATAAGCACCCAATAAACCGGTTCTAGTAAAAGTATTTTCTGCTGGTAAATTCAACAGTTGTTGCAATTCTTGGTTGGTAATTTTAATTTCGCCGACCTTAATTTCTGATGCATGACGCGTTTGGATATTCTCTAAATCTGAAATACCGCTTTTCTTGGAAATTAACGACTGGAAATTTTCTTCGACCGATAAACCGATGGAAGATATAATGCCCATTCCTGTAATTGCAACTTTTTTCTGCATTATTTTGTACGGTTTGCAGCTACATATTGAGCCATTGTTTCAACTGACTGAAAAATTTCTTTTCCTTGTTTTGGATCGGCTAATTTTATACCGTATTCTTTGTCTAAAAGAACGATTAGTTCCAATGCATCAATAGAATCCAAGCCTAAACCGTCGCCAAAAAGCGGATCGTTATCCTGAATATCATCAATAGAAATATCTTCTAAATTCAATGCGTTAATAATGCGTTCTTTTAATTCTTGCTTTAATGCGTCCATTTTATTTTGTTATATCGTTAATATTTTCTTTTGAATGCTCTAAAATACCCATTTTTTCCACGAGATAAAAATCGGCTTTGTAATCTCCTTCGAAAAAGTGAATCCAACCACACAAAACCTTTTGTGCTTTATTGGTTTTTAGCAGATATTCCGCGTATTTGTGCATATATTCGGTTTGATACTTTTCTGCCACAAAAAACGCACTTTCGCTTTTTAATTCATGACGAATACTTACTTCACCAATGGTAATATTTGGCAGCGTGTACACAAAAACCGCCGGACTTGGGTAATAATCTTCGGGATTTTGAATGCTTTGCTGATGCTTTAAATCGGTATCTAAACTGGCTTCGTTGTTACTGAAAAGCAAGGCAATGTCTTTCTCTGTTTCGCTCTGCAAAAGTAGTTCTGATGCGATAAAAGCCAGTTTACACAAATCGTCCATTTTATAAAATTTCGGGTACGATATATTCAAGCTTTTATACACGTTTTTCATAAACGCAGCAAAAGTATCTTCCTGATTATGAAAGATCTGCTTGCCGTTTTCACAGACAACATCTTGACTGATATTTATGAATTTACTAATTGCGTACATGACCTTCATTTTTAACCAAAATCATTGCAGAATTGCTTCCGCCAAAACCCGATGCTGTTTTTAAAGCCGTTTTAAGCACTTTTAATTCTTTTTTGGTAATGATGTTTATTTGTTGCGTTGTTCCTTGCTGTTGGTAGCCAAAAGAAGGAATTAACACATTGTTTTTTAAACTTTCTATGGTAATAACGGTTTCCAACAGACCCGATGCGCCTAATGTATGCCCGAAATAACCTTTTAAACTGTTTGTTGGCACATTTTGCAGGTTTAATCGGTTAAAAGCAACAGCTTCCATTTCGTCATTAAATAGGGTAGCGGTGCCGTGCGCCGAAATATAATCTATTTGGTTTGATGTGATTTTGGCTTCGTTTAGTGCTTTTTCAATGCTTAAAAACAAGCCTTCGCCCGTGCGTGATGGTCCCGAAATATGATTGGCATCATTGATATTTGCATCGCCCAAAATTTGTATTGATTCCGTTCGATTTTCGTTCGATACAAAAACCGCAACAGCTGCTTCGCCCAGATTTACTCCGGTTCTGTCAGCATCATACGGTTTACAAGGTTCATTGCTCATTGCCTGAAACGATTGAAAACCCGA
This sequence comes from uncultured Flavobacterium sp., assembly GCA_946479395.1. Next base: position 30,139 of record CAMLFV010000001.1, read on the forward strand.
AACTACAAAAGGCGTTAATTCATCAACAGCTACAACATACGCGTTGGTAAATTGTTCCATTTCTATGAATCGTTTGGCTAAAGATAATGCCACAACTCCCGATGTACAAGCGTTTGAAACGACGATGGGCTCGGTTTTAAAACCAAAATAACCATTTATATTTTTTGCCAATTGATCAATGAAAGCTCCACTTAAATCATTATTTGCTAATGCGGTGATGTTTCCTTTGGTTGTTGAAAGAATTAAAACCGAATCGTCTTTAATCGGATTTTTCTCCACAATAGGGGAAAGGGCACCTATCAATAATTTTTCAATTCGAGATCCATTAAAATCAGCATTTATCGATTGAAAATGGTTGTTGAACAATTCGTCATTAATTTTTCCTGCATAAACAGATCCAATTTTATCGTTGATAAAAACCTTTTCAATAGCCGATGTTCCCAAAAGAACCTTCTGGAAATTATCGTCGGTTGAAAAACCCAACGGACTAATGATATTGCTATCGTGAATAAAAACTGCCATTACAACAAACCTACTTTTTGTTTCCACTGTTCAAAAAACTGGGGAACGGTGATTATTAAATTTCCATCGAAATCTGTAAAAACCTGCGTGGTTTCTCCTACACAAACCAATTCGTGCTGTGCGTTGTAAATTTCGAAACTAAAAATCATTTTTGCAGCAGGCGAATCTATAAAAGTGGTTACTATATACGCGTCATCGGCATATCGCAACGGTTTTTTATGCTCGCTCTGTGTTTTAACAATCGGTGTTGCAAAACCATGATCCTGCACATGTTTATAAGAAATTCCGTAATGGCGACCAAAAGCCTCACGACCATCTTCGAAATAATCGATATAATTGCCGTGCCAAACAATGCCCAATGCATCGGTCTGGTTAAACTTTACCTTAAAATGTTCGGTATGCTGTAAGGTTTTGCCTTGGTTAAACGGTTCTTTTCTTTTTATCATATAGCAATGCACAAGTTGTAAAAACAACAAAAAACAAAGTTAGTAATATCATTTCAGGAATAATATCAATTAGCGAACCATTTCGCAAGATAATATCATAATAGCCGTTTAATGCCCAGTTCATAGGCGATGCTTTTGATGCAATTTGCATAACTTGCGACATGGCGAATACGGGAATCCAAACACCACCAACAGCTGCCAGAATAATTACGAAGGTTGCGCCAAAAGGTGCCGATTGTTCTTGGGTTTTACTTACAATTCCTAACAAAATTGCCATGCCAATTGCTGCTAAACCTGCGGTTAACGTTAATGCAGACATTAAAGCTATTTTGTTAAATGATAGATTTAGCTCGGGCAAATTCATGTACGGAAATACAACTTTTGCAATAATTAAAATGGTGTAAAACTGCAACAGACAAATAACCAAATACGTTATTATTTTACCTAAGTACAATATACTGTTTGATGTTGGGCTGCTGATTAATCGCAGATACGTTCCCTGATTTTTTTCTTTTACAATGTTGATTGACAACGGCACCATGATAAAGAAAATGGCAAAAAGTGTCCAAGCCGGTACGTTGTGTTGAACCGAATTTGGTACAACATCTGCATTTTTTTCTTGTGGAACAATTTCTTTAAAACTGATAAATGTATCGTTGAACGATGTGCTGCTGCTACCGCCTAATTGTGTTTCGAAAGTTTTATAGATGGCATCTGATTCCAACTGAGCCACCATTTTATCGATATTGCTTTTGATTCCGTTTTTAAAAGCTGCTTGTGTAGCCGGATCAAAATACAAACGGATTTCTTTCTTTTCAACTTCAACAGGATCGTACGTAGAAGTACTCATACCCATTTCGTCTAAAATTCCATCAACATTCTGGCGAACCTTTATGTTTAAATCGCTGGTTAGATTTTTAGGAATTACAATTGCCATTTGATATTTCCCTTTAAAAACCAGTTCTTTTGCGGTTGCTTCGGTTACTTCTTTATTATTTTGGGTTGATATTAATGAAAAACTTTGCGAAGCTTCCAATTCTTTTTTAACGCGTAACGAAATACTGTCCTGATCATGATCGATCCAAAGAACAGGAATTTTTGATGCACTAAAGCTTTGGTACGTACTGTCTTGAATAGATGTTACCACCACCACCAAAATTACCGGCATGATGAATAACGTTATTAATCCGCCAATATCGCGAAACAACAACTTAAATTCTTTTACAACACACTGCCACAATTTAAACCACATTGCGCAATCTTTTACCGGTTAATGTATCCATTAAATATGGTTCCTCTTTTTTATTAAAACTTGAAATAATGCGTAAAAATACCAAAATCCGTTGGTAAATGACCAAAGGATTTTGTTTTAATAATTTTAGATTAAATTATCGTGAAACGCTTAAAACTGTTGCTATAATGATAATATTAGCATACGGTTAACAATGCACAAGAATAAGCAAATCTGCCACTTTCTGGTACGCATAGCAATACTTTTTCTCCTTTTTTAAGCTTATTGGAATTCATTAATTCTTCGGTTACAATGAAGATTGATCCTGCACCGATATTTCCAACTTCTGATAAGTTATAATACCATTTTTCTACAGGGAAATCTATACCAACATTTGCAAATTCTTCTCTTAAACCGTCCTTAAAGTAGTTGGAAGAAATGTGTGCTAAAACATAATCCATATCTTCGGGTTGAATTTGGTGTTTATCGAACGAAGCTCTTAAAGCCTGGGCACCTTTTTTCAAAATAAATTCATCCAACAAACGGGTATCTTGTTTTAATGCGAATAAAGATTGTTTCAGCCATTCATCTGAAGGATAATCTGCCCAAGATTTCAGGCTTCCGTCTTCTTGTTTTTCGCAACCAGAATACATACATGCTTCAATTTCATGGGCGAATGAGTGAAAATCAATCCATTCAATTTTTAAATTCAGGCTTCCTTCTCTCGGCTTATTTTCCAATAGAAATGCACCTGCACCATCGGATAGCATCCATCTTAAAAATTCTCTTTTAAAAGCTACAATGGGTTTTTCTTCTAATAATTTTAAATTTTCAACTTCATGGTTGAATTTATCGGCGGTCATCCAAGACGAAAAACGCTCGGAACCCACACAGATTGCATTTTCTGTAGCACCTGCTTTTACCGACAAAAAACCATAGTTTAAGGCGTTCATACCAGCATTGCAAAGCCCCATAGAAGTATTGATACCAATTGATTTACCCGGTTTTAAAACGCCATGAACCATAGACGCGTGCGAAGGCTGAATTTGATCTGCCGAAGTGGTGCCGCAAGAAAGCAACTCCATATCTTCTTTTTTAAAGTTTTCGTCAAAAAGACCTTCTACAGCTAAAGCGGTAATTTCTGCATTGGTATGCGTAGGATTTTGGTTTTTATCTAATGCATAATACCGCGTTTTTATGCCGTTATTCCTTAAAATAAGTGGTCTTGCCTTAGATGTTTTATTATTTACCAAGCCTAAATATTGTTCCATTTCATCATTTGTAACAGGATCATTGGGTAAATAGGTTGATGCTTTTGTGATATAAACGTTACTCATTATAATTTTCTTTTTTATAGTCCTTGATAATATTGAATTTGTTTTTTTCTCTTCCACCAAAAAATGGGAGTTGTTAAATTATAGATAATCAAAACAATAGGCGAAATTACCCATATTGCAGCCATTAGGTAAAATTTGTAAACGCCCACCCAAAATTTTCTTTTTTCAGGTTTTTTAAGAATAATTCCCGAAAATACGGTGAAAAGCTTATTACCTACGGTTTCAACTTTTATAAGAAACGGCCGTATTTCTACTGCTCCGTTCTTAACAAGTTCATTTTGCAACCTATTATAATTATCTTGCGAAACGTACTTTTCAATAATCGTTCCATATTTATCGGCGGTTGCAATTTCTACATCAGAAACACCTGCGTTAGGAAATGGTTTTTTCTGTTCTTTATTGCCGGTTTGCATCCAATTTAATATGGTTATTACGCTTGTGTAATTGTCATGACGATCAACCAAAGCTATATTACCCACAAGCTTTGCTTGCAAACGTTGTAAATGAATTTTAAGTTTTTCTTGAGAAAGCATCCACATATTTCTGGTAGCAGAAACTGTTATAACGGGTGTATTAGCCATTATTTGCGCAGCATACGCACTTTTAAGAAAAGAAATAATGGGTATAGACGGAGTTAAAAACCAAACTTGGTAGCCAAATAATATTAGATCAAATTTTTGATTAAGCACTTCTTCAGGAGGTGGTAAAATGGCTCTTGGAATTTGCCTATACGTTTCCGGAAAAGTATCGTAAAAAACTTCACTTTTCCATGGAAAAGCAAAATCTTTTTCCATTTTAATTTCGTAATACGTTACAGTGTACAAATCCTTTAATTGCTCAAAAGGTTTTGCGATATTTTTTACGATGTCCTTTAATTGTCCTGTTTGACTGTAATATAGCACTAATATTTTCTTCGGCATAAATCGGAATCACTTTATACAAAAATAGATTTTTTTTTGGAAAATATAGCACCTTTTGGCTCTTCAATTCTGTTAATCTTTATTTGGAAAACATTAATGTAAAATATGACGCGAGTTAATATGTTTAAACCACATCGCGCAATTTTTTACCAGTTAATGCAATAAAAACTTCTTCTAAACTATGAGCGTTTGGAACGCTTTCAATCAGTTCTTTTGGTGTTCCCTGAACAAAAACGCTGCCTTGATCTATAATAGCAATATCGGTACATAAATCTTGTGCTTCTGCCATTAAATGCGAGGTATAAACAATTGTTGTTCCTTGTTGGTTCAGCAACTTTAAATAATCGATTATCGTAGCGCGCGACTGCACATCTACACCAACTGTAGGTTCATCTAAAAACAACACTTTTGGGTTGTGTAAAATGCCAGCAATTAAATTTACCCTGCGTGTCATTCCACCCGAAATCGTTTGTATTTTCTTGTGCATGAAATTTTCCAATCCTAAATGAATCAAAAATTCGGGAATTTTTACTTTTAATTCTGCTTTTGATACATTGTACAAACTGCCAAAATACATTAAATTTTCATAGGCTGTAAGGGTAGGGTACAAGGCGTATTCTTGCGGAACCACGCCAATAATATTTTTTATTGATGTACTGTTTTTGTTTGATATTCCGTTGATTTCGTAACTACCTAAAGTAGGTTGAATGATGCCGCACAGAATAGAAATCAAGGTGGTTTTTCCGGCTCCGTTTGGTCCTAACAATCCAAAAACTGACTGCTGCGGAATGTTTAAAACCACATTGTTGAGCGACTGAAAATCGGCGCCTTTATATTGTTTCGATATATTTTGTATCTTGATGATTGACTGCATTTTACACGGCTTTTTTCAATTTCTTAAAAAAGGCTTCTTCCATATCTGCCAATTTCATTAAATCGTTAGAAAGTACTTGATACACATTCTCGGTATTGCTGCGTTTTTTTACTACACGCGATGCTTCTAAAGCAAAATCGCGCCATTTATCGCCAATTAAAGCCATTTCTTGCGAAAGGTTCAACAATTCCTGATTTTTTAAATATTCGCCAGCTTCTTGCAAAAAAGCAGCGTAAATAAAGCGGAAACCGCCCCCGCCTGTACCAATTTCTTCTTGCATGCGGATCATATTAGCCAAATTGTAATTTGTTTTTGCAACACCCAACTTTTTATGCCATTTTAAAATATCTTTTGCTACCCAATGTATAGCTTTTACACCTACAAGTGGTACGGGCGCTAACATATCACTGCACGTTTGTTTTATGGCTTTTTTTATGGGGTTTGTCAAATCCATGGTTTTAGGAACTGAAATAGGGTAGTACAAATGTCCTTTCGGAGCTAATGCGCCTTTGGCATAACGTACTTTTTCTAATTCGCTTTCGTTTAATGAAACGGTATAATCCATAACCGAATCGCTAATTAAGTAGTTACCATTTTCTTTACCAAAAACCACAATATTGTGTGCATTAAAGTGAAAACGGTATTCGTCTGGAAAATAAGGTAAATTGTAAACACCTACTACCAAACCTGTAGGAATGTTTTTTGCCAGATTTTCATCTAACTTTTGCTGTGCTTTTTTAGGATCAGAAAATTTAAAACGCTGTACTTTTATACCCAAACGCTTTGCCATACGGTTAAATATTTTACCTGGCATGGGTCTGTACGAAATTCCTGGCGCATGATTTATTTTAAGAAATGGCAAGTAAACAAAAAACAAACCAGAGCCCAAGCCAAAAGCCATAGGTTCGGATATTTTAAAGCCTTTGTTGCCCAATAAATTTACAATAGCACCATTTTCACAATGTGCTGCTTGTTTGTGTTGAAAATCCGCCTGCATTTATTCTTTAAAATTTTGTAAATCTGTTAAAGAAATACCGAAAACATCGGCATATTTTTGAAGTGTTTTGGTGTTTAGGTTTTTAAAAACGTTTGGTTTTCCATGACGCTTTACAAATAATGTCCATTTACCCACATAAGCTGCCAACGTTTGCCAGTCCATACGGTTTAGTTCCATAAAATAAACAATTGGGCTTACATTGCCTGCTTTTACATCGTTTAAAGCCTGTTGAATACGTTGTTCCAACACTTCTAAATTTTCATGCTGAACAACGGTTTTTGCTTCCCAGCCGCTACTTTGTACGCTTACAAATTTTCCGTCATCATCAACCGCATAAACCATTTCGTTAATGTTTTTCCTTTTTAAAGGACTATCGTCTTGTGGTACTTCGTTCTTCTTCATTTTAGTTTTTTTGTAAGAATAAATTCATTTCACCTTCCAAAAATAATGTATCTAAATGATATGCAGTAACTTTTAACGTGCAAATAGAATATTCGGGCATTTGAACCTGTGCAACCAAATTGGCTTCGGTTTGAATTTTTGTTCCTATTTCGGGCAATTTATGAATGGTAATTTTTTTGATCGAACTTATAAAACCTAAAATCCCCGGATTTTCCTGAGATTCTGCCGATGGTTCTTTATCAAAATAATGCTGCCCTGAAATTGATGAACAGGTTTGCGCTGCGTTTTCGATCAATCCTGAAGCAGACAAACAATTATCTTCAATAAAAATACAATCGGCTTTTATTTCAAAATGCGTTAAAACTCGTTCCAAACATATATGTTCAATAGCATCAACCATTAACATTGGTTGTAAATGCGGCAGATAATTTTTTATGTCGATATATGCTTTTTCAGAATTCATCATTTGGCAATTACGGTTTTCATTTGTGCGGTTGCAATTGTTTGGCTGTTGATCCGGCAAATAATATCAACCAGCGTTATACCGGCAAATTCTTGTAGAATAGTTGCTGTGGTATGTATATTTTCGCCTGTAATGGGCAAGCGGTTAATTTTAAGGTTTGCAATACTGCCAATGTAACCCATTGGTGCCTGCTGGTTTTTTACATAAAACCCAAAACCGGTGTGCAAAGCCACTGTTTGCGCCATGTGTTCTATTAAACCGGGTTCTTGCAATGTATTGTCTTTTATAAATAACCCGGTGGTGTCAATAAATAATCCTGCCGAAACTTCGTTGTCACTAAAAGCATAAAGCGTATCAACCATAACAATAGGGTTGCGTTGCGGAATACATTTTAAAAGGATTTCTGCCGATGTTATTGGGAACGATACTTCTTTCATGTTAAACCACTTTTAAAAATGCATAAGCATAAGAAAATCGACCACTTTCGGGAACGGACAACATAATGGTATCGCCGCTTTTTAATTTGTTGGAATGATACAGCTCTTCTAACATTAAATAAATCGATGCTGACCCCACATTGCCAACTTTTGGCAGATTTATGAACCATTTATCTTTAGCAATTTCCAAACCGGCATTTTTAAAAGATTCATACAATTTATCTTTGAAGAAAATCGATGAAATATGCGGCAGAAAATAAGTAATATCGTTAGGGTTTATATGATGTTTCTGCATGGCATCGCCCATACTTTCTACACCTTTTTTAAGGATGAATTCGTCCAGTATTTTTACATCTTGCTTTAACGAAAAAACCGATTCATTTTTCCATTCTTCTACCGAATATTCACTCCATGCTTTAACAGATCCGTTAGCTTGTTTTTCTCCACCCGCGTACATACAGGTTTCCAGCTCATGTGCATACGAATAGTTTTCCATCCAAAGAATTTCAAGTGATAATGAACCTTTTGGTTGGTTTTCCAACAATAGGGCTCCGGCACCGTCTGATAACATCCAACGTAAAAAATCTTTCTTAAAAGCTAAAATTAGTTGCTCTTCTAACGCTTCTAAATTAGCAATTTCAGCTTCGAATTTATTTGCCATCATCCAGGTTGAAACTCGTTCAGATCCTGTGCAAACTGCATTGTTTGCGGTTTCGGCTTTAATAGCCAAATAACCGTATTTTAAAGCGTTCATGCCCGAACAACAAATGCCTGATGAGGAATTAAGTTCTACCGACTTGTTTTTAAGTAAACCGTGAACCATTGCTGCATGAGATGGTAACAGTACATCGGGAGTAGAAGTTCCGCAAGATAGAATTTCCATATCGTTTAAAGAAAAATCATCACTAACCAGTTTTTTTATTGCCAATGTGGTTAATTCGGCATTGTTGTGGGTAACATTTTGCTGCTGATCTAATGCATAATAACGAGTTTGAATGCCGTTGTTGCGCAAAATTAACCTACGCGATTTTGATGGTGTGTTGTTGATTTCACCCAAAATATGCTCCATTTCATCGTTTGAAATAGGATTATTGGGTAGAAATTTCTCTATTTTATTGATATAAACTTTTGCTGACATTACGATATTCCTTGGAAATACTTTTTCTTTTTCAGTATGCTAAAATACAGAATTGAAACAAAATTAATTCAATTAAATGAACAATTGACAATAAAAGCCAATATGGCACAAAACAAGTATAATATTTTAAAAACAACACCGTAAAAATTCTGTTTTAATACGTGCTGTTTTTTGGTTCAAAGATAAGAAAAGAATTAATTTATGAGTCTAACGTCTTTTAAAAGGATTCAAAAACTTCTTCCCAAATAACAGAGAAGTATCGTAAAGAGCATTTATCATTGCAGTAACCCAAATTCAAAGCAATATTTAATCAGTTGGGCGGTATTTTTTGATTCAGTTTTTTCCAAAAGACTTTTCCGGTGACTTATAACGGTTAATTGACTAATAAATAATTTATCGGCAATTTCCTGATTGGTAAGTCCTTCGGCAATCAGTATTAATACTTCTTTTTCTCTTTTTGTAAAAACCGGGGTTTTAAAAGTGTTTAGTGGAGTTTCTTTAAGTATTTTTTTTATTTCATCTGTTAGAAATTTTTTCCCTGATGCTACATTTTCAATGGTTTTCAATAGGTCTTTTGAGGTTGCATTTTTCAACAGATAAGAATCGGCTCCGTTATCAAGCATTTTATTAATAATTCCCGGTTGATTATAGGTGCTTAAAGCAATGATTCCAATATTTGGAAACTGCTGTTTAAGTGTAAAGCACAATTCAATTCCGTTGCAGTCAGGCAAATTAATGTCTAACAAAATAATATCAACGTCGGAGTGCTTATTTAGATATTCCATTGCAGACATTCCATTAGGCATTTGTACAACATTTTCAACAAAAGCTACTTCATTAAGCATCGAAGAAATTCCTTCTGCTACCACCTGGTGGTCTTCTATCATCACTATTTTCATTTGGGTACAATTTAATCTTTAACGGGGATTTCAATATGTACAGATGTTCCGGAGCTTTTATCTGATTCAATATTCAAGCTTCCTTTCCAATAATTTACTCGCGAAGTGATACCTGCAAGTCCCATTCCGCTTTTTTTACTATCGGGGTTGTAACCAAATCCTTTGCCATTATCTTCTACATCAATCAAAAGCAATTGATCATCTTTTCTGATCTGAACCAGAATTTCTGACGCATTTGAATGTTTTATTGCATTGTTGACTAATTCTTGAATTATTCGGTAAACGGAAATATCTAGTTGTTTGTTCAATCCATTTTCAATGTGATACGATTGATAAATTATATTTAAATTTTCACTATAAATACTTTGTAAAAATTCTTTAATTGCTCCGTCTAAACCAAATTTCAAGATACTTTCGGGCATCAGATTATGGGCAACTCTTCTCAATTCACTGATGGATTGGTCGAGCAAAGCAACCGATTTTTCAAAAGCAATTCCGTCTTCTTCTGTAATAATTATTCTTTTTTGCATATTGTTAAGGTTAATTTTCACACCGCTCAACAGTCCGCCTAAACCGTCGTGTAGTTCTTTTGCCATTCGGCTGCGTTCATCTTCCTGACCTTGAAGCAAAGCTTGGGTTGCAGAGAGTTGTTTTTCGGTTTCGAGTTCCACAATACGTTGAGCCTGGATTTTTTGTTTGTTTTTATGATTTTTATAAAGTAAAAAAGCAATGACAATTGTTACCAAAATAACACCCGCAAGTGCTAAATTCAGCGTATTCTTTTGTCTTATTTTTAAAATTTGTGCTTGTTTCTCTGCACTTAAAGTCCGGATTTCGGCTTCTTTTTGTTCAGATTGGTATTTTGCTTCCAAGACCAACAAACGATTTTTAGTTTGTTCTAGATTGATATCTTCGTGCAATTTTTCATATTTCCGATTTTGTATCAGTGCATTTTTGTAATCGGCAAGGTTTTCATAAGCTTCAGATGCTTTTCTATGAAAATCGGATAATTCGTGTGTCATACCCAATTTTTCGGCTATCGGCATTCCCTTCTCAATGTTTTGAATAGCCTGCCGATACTTTTTATGATCGAGATAAATTTCGGCTAAATATAAATAAGCATACATCTCATTCTCGGGATAATCGTTCTTTTGTGAAATTTCTATTGCCTTATTTAAATATTTTATACCTCCATTTAAGTCTGTTTTTCCAACGAGATTTCCTTTTATCAGATAGGCATCACTGATGTCATACTCTCCATTTAATTGCAGTGCAATTTGTTCGAATTGATGGATAAATTCTAACGCTTCTTTATATTTTTTTTGGTTTTTTTCATTTACTGCCAAATTGTACAAAGGAGAAAGCATTGCCCATTGATCCTTATTTTCTTTCGCTAATGCTAATGCTTGAAAACCATATTCTGATGCTTTTTCAAATTGTTTCATTTCTGTAAAAACAGAGCTTAAATTGGTATTGATAATTCGCTGTGTTTTTTTATTTCCTAAAGAATCGGCTATTTTTTTTGCTTTAAGATAATATTCTGATGCACTTTCAAAATCGGATAGATACTGCCATTCATTACCTACATTAAGATAAGCGATACTTAAATTTTCAGGGCTTTGTAACTTTTTGTATTTCTTTACCGATTCTTCTGCTAAAAACAAAGCTTCTTTATAGGCTCCTTTTCTATTTAAAATCACAATAGCATAACTTGCATAGCGCGCTTCGCCCAAATCGAAATTATTTTTTTTAGCAAAATTCCGTGCAACTGCATAATAATACATGGCCGAATCAGGCATCGAAAATTCATACAAATCTCCCAATTGATAGAGATAGTCTGTTTTTTTGATGATCTCTTTTTCGTTTTTAATCATATTTTTTAAACTATCAATAGCATTTTGTTGCGCATAAACCTGTATACCTATAAGTAAAAATAAATATTTAATAAATTTTTTAAGCATATCTAATTTGTAATTGAGTTATAAAATTAAAGAAAAGCACCGTAATTCCAATCATTATAAATGTATTAATCGACTCATATTAAACATTTTAAATTTTATTTTTTTAGATATATTCAAACAAAGAGCAAGCTCAAACCCTCACTTTAAACTAATTCATTGGTTTGAGCCTGCTGTAATGGTACTTTTTTTAGAATTTAAATGTTGCGCCTACATTGAGTATCGAAACACCATAACCCAATTCGCCATAAGCTCCAAAATTGTCAGAAAAAAACCAGCGGGCTCCGGCAAATCCGGTTAGACCTACACCACTTCCATAGCTTTTTCCAAAATAATTGTCGTCTAAATCCGAAGAATATTTTACAATGTTATAGCTCAACATCAATCCCCCATAAAGGTCTAATTCAGGAATATTTGTCAATCCGTTGTAATGGTAAGTGCCCCGGGCACCTATGATGAAATAATTCCATTTTGCATCATACCCATCGCCAGAATATTTATATCCAGTATTTCCCAAATATCCACCAAGACTGATTACTCCGGGACCTCCAACTTCCCATAAACCGTGATCCAAAGCTATACTGACGGCGGGTCTTGCACTTCCGTAACCACCTAATCCTGTTCCTAAACCAATACCGGCATTTATGGTGGTTGTTCCATTTTTAAAAGGTTGTGCAAACACAGTGGTTGCCATTGCCAAAAACAGCACAATAAATAACTTTTTCATTTTTAGTTTTACTTAGGATTAAAAATTAATTGGCTGAGTATAAAATATTTGAACTTTGCTCCCAATAAGGATTTCCACTATAGTAATTATAAAATCCTTCCCAATCGCCTTCAGCCGGAACAGAATTATTTCCGTCGCCGTTGGTATCTCCTCCGTGAGCATCGTCTTTATAAGAAGTAAGGATTGCTGTCGGGTCAAGTAGAATATTCTGAGGAGCGTTTCTCTGAAGTCCGGCACTTGTTCTCATAAATTTCACAATTACATTGGGACCTATATCGATTGTGGCAGAATTATAAACTTGATAATACTGATCTACAACATAAGGTACTTCTGTATGATACCATTTTGTAGTGGCATTCAATACCGATCCATATAGATAAATACCATTTTTACTATTTTTTTGAGTTGGATCTTCAGGATTGTGGAACACATTACTTTTATCTAATGTATAGAACGAATTGAAATAGATAGGCTTATCATTATCATACAAAGCATTATTCGTAAATTTGCTTATATTAGCATCCACCATCGCTGTACTTCCGTAGAAAGCTTGGGAATCACTACGTGTACCACCCAATGTATGTGCAATCCTGCAATGATCGAAAGTAAATGAAGCTGATTGCGCCCAATCAATATTTACACCTCTATTTGTTCCTCCACTGTTTTGACCAGCATAGAAGATATCTACATACTTAAAAACAGAACCGATTGTTCCGTGAAGATCTAAACTTACCCAATCTCCTTTCTCCGGTTTTGTTGCCACACCGTCGCCATTGGTATCACCACAGTAACGGTCGTCTGCAAGCGAGGTAAAGACAATGCGTTTGTCAGCCGTTCCATTGGCAAGTATTTTACCTTCCTCATAAATACTGATACCTGCATTTTTTAGTTTGACTATTACGCCTGGTTCTATGGTCAAAACAGATTCTACTGATAATCCGGAACCATTGATGACATACACAAAACCTTCTTTCCAAACGGTAGGTTCACTTATCTTACCAGAAACCTCAATAATTTCACATTTAGCAACAGGAACTTGTGGATTGTCAAATTCTGTTTCGTCTTCATCTGTACTACAAGCTGTAAATAAGCTCGCTGTTAGCATTAAAAATAATAACTTTTTCATTTTTAATTTATTTAAAATTATACAAAGACAAAGTTATCGGTGACCAATAAACAGAACAATCCTCATAAATGAGGATATTTGCTTTTTATAGTAAAAAAATTGATAATTTATAAAATAATATAGGTTTTATTATATTTTATGTACTTTAAACTAAGATTTTTGAAACAATTAAAGCCAAAAGAAAATCAGTTGACTCCTTGAAAATACTTTTTCTGTTTTAAAATGCTAAAATAACGAATTGGAAACAAAATTGTTTCAATTAAATGAACAATCGGCGATAAAATCCAAATAGCTGCAAATAAATATCCTTTAAAAACTTTTAAAAGTGTTTTGCGTTTTGCTGGATTTTTAAGAATTAAACCCGACCAAATTTTAAACATTTTATTGGCTTTTTTGTCCATTGAAATCAAAAACCAACGAAATTCTACGGCTCCGTTTGTAACTAATTCTGCTTGCATACCGCTGTAATCGTTCTTTATTAAATAAGGCAATATAATTTTTCCGAATTTAGACGAAGATAATATTTCAGCAGCTGATACACCTGGTAAAGGTAAAAAACCGTACGTTCTGTTTTTAGTTCCTGTAAGCATCCAATTAACAATGGTAATTACGCTTATTAAATTAATGTTTCTATCGGTTAGCGCAATGTTTCCTACTAAATGGGCATTGGCATCTTTCAACAAAACTTTTACTTTTTCTTGCGCTAATGCCCACATATTCCGACTTCCGCTAATGGTTACAACTGGTACATCGTTTAAAATTTGTTGCGCAAATGTGCTTTTTAAAAACGAATTGATGGGGATTGATGGCGATAAATACCATACTTGGTAATGCAGTAGGACCAAATCGAATTTTGTTTGTAAAATTTCTTGTTTTGGTGCTACTATTTCGGAAGGAATTTGTTTGAATGTTTCAGGAAAAGCTCCGAAAAACGAATCGTTATCCCAAGGAAAAGGAAATTTTTTTACCGTTTCGATATTATAAAACGTAACATTTATTTCGTTGCTATTTAAAAAAGGCAAACTAATTTGCTGGGCAATTTCTTTTAACTGACCCGATTGCGAATAATAAATAACTAAAACATTTTTCATTTACTTTCTTTTTTTCGTTTCGTCATTTCGAGTAGCAAAGCGTATCGAGAAGTATTAATAATAGTAAGTTCTCGACCTGGCTCGAACTGACGGACATT
>CAMLFV010000002.1 GCA_946479395.1 uncultured Flavobacterium sp.
AAATCCCGGGCATGATATCGGAGTGGTAACTTTAGTCGGCGAGTTGGTTAAAGTGCAAATGAAGAAAAAGAAGGTAGATCCGTATGGTGATACCCTAAAAATATACAGAAAAGCAACGCAGAAAGATATCGATATTTGGAGCGATGCCCGCAAGCGCGAAGAACCAATGAAAGTTCGTGCCCGTGAAATTGCGATTGAATTAAAGCTGGAAATGAAAATTTCCGATATCGAATTTCAAGGCGATGCTTCTAAAGCAACCTTTTATTATACGGCGAACGATCGTGTAGATTTCCGTCAGCTGATTAAAGAATTCGCACGTACATTCAACACCCGTATCGAAATGAAACAGGTAGGTTTCCGCCAGGAAGCTGCTCGTTTAGGCGGTATCGGATCTTGTGGTCGCGAATTGTGCTGTTCTACCTGGTTAACCGATTTTAGAAGTGTAAATACGGCAGCAGCACGTTATCAGCAATTATCATTGAATCCGCAAAAATTGGCTGGTCAGTGTGGTAAGTTAAAATGTTGTTTGAATTATGAATTGGATACGTATTTGGATGCTTTAAAAGGAATGCCTGATACCGATACCAAATTACAAACAAAAAACGGAGAAGCATATTGTCAGAAAATCGATATTTTTAAGCAGGTTATGTGGTTTGCTTATCCATCGAACAGTGCCAATTGGTATAAAATTGAAGTCCCTCAGGTTAAAGAAATTCTTGCCTTAAACAAACAGGGACAGGTTATTGACAGTATTGAAGATTATGTTGCGGAAGATGAAAATACTGTTTCTGTTCAAAATGTAGCAACTACAGAAGACAGTTTGTCGCGATTTGATGAGCCTAAACGAAGAAGAAAACCACAGCGTAACAACAAGAAAAAACCGGTAGGCAATACAGCAGAAAAACCGGCGGCAGGCACAGCAACCGATTTTAAAAAAGCACCACGTTCAAACGAAAATGCTTCAAGACAACCACAAGGTCAGTCAAAGCAGCAACAAAATCGTCCGCCAAGAAACAATCAACCAAGAGTTCAGAACATTCAAAATAATCAAAACGAAAAGCCAAAACCGGCGGTTCAAAATAATGCATCGGTGAAATCAACCGAAGAAGGTGCGAATAAAAACCAGGCACGTAAAAAGAATTTTAAACGACCTAATAAAAACAACGGAAACAACCCAAACAGTAAACCAAATGATAACAAACAATAAAAGAAATCTCTTTAAATTTGTTGCCTTATCAGCAGTAATGGCATTTACAGCTTGCACTACGACCGATTTTTTTAACGAATACAAATCATTGCCAGACGGTTGGAAAAAAAGCGAACCTACTGTTTTTGATTTTGAATCGTTAGATACCATTACAAAGCACGATGCGTACATAAATATTCGTACAAAAAACGATTATCCGTACAGCAATTTGTTTTTAATCGTAAAAATGTTTCCGCCCGAAGGTAATGCTACGGTTGATACATTGCAGTATCAAATGGCGAATGCAGACGGAACTATGTTGGGAACCGGTTTTACCGATGTGAAAGAACACAAGCTTATCTGGCGAAAAAAAGTGGTGTTTAAAAAGCAGGGTGTTTACAAAATTGAAGTGGAACACGCCATGCGAAAAGTAAATGAAGTAAAAGGCGATGCGGTTTTAAACGGCATTACCGAAATTGGTTTACAAGTACAATAATTATTCATAAGACATTATGGAAAAAATAGAAGATTCTAAAAAGAAGGAACTATCTACCAATAGAAAATTTCTGCGTTTATTCTGGAAATTATTCGGTGCAGGTGTTGCCTTTGTTATATTGATTTTTGCTTTTGCCAATTGGGGAATTTTTGGTGCGATGCCAAGTTTCGATGAATTGGAAAATCCGGAATCAAGCGTAGCAACAGAAATTATATCGGCAGACGGAAAAACCCTTGGCAAGTTTTACCTTGAAAACCGCGTGCCTGTTAAATACGAAGAATTACCGCAACATTTGGTTGATGCATTGATTGCTACCGAAGATGAACGTTTTCATTCACATTCTGGTATCGATGCCCGCGGAACCATGCGAGCTATTTTCAGTGCCGGATCAAGCGGTGGTGCAAGTACCATAAGCCAGCAGTTGGCAAAAAACTTATTTCACGGAAGTTCTGGTTCAAGCAATAAACTTTTTCGTGTCATTCAAAAGGTAAAAGAGTGGATTATTGCCGTAAAATTAGAGCGTCAGTACACCAAAAACGAAATCATTGCTTATTATCTTAATACCGTAGATTTTGTTAGTAATGCGTATGGAATTCGTTCGGCGGCTAACATATATTTCAATAAAGAACCTAAAAAACTAACGGTTGAAGAGGCTGCTGTTTTGGTAGGAATGCTTCAGGCACCTTCTCGTTACAATCCGCGTTTTAATCCGGATCGGGCAGAAAACCGTAGGAATATAGTTTTGGCCCAAATGGCTAAAAATGGTAAAATTACCGAAGCCGAAAAAGAAAAATATCAGGCAAAGCCTTTAAAAATAAATTATACACCAGAAACACATACAAAAGGTTACGCAACCTATTTTAGAGAATATTTGCGTGATTATATGCGTAAATGGGTAAAGGAAAATCCTAAAAAAGACGGATCAACCTATGATATTTACCGCGATGGTTTGCGTATTTACACTACGATTGATTCTCGTATGCAGGAATATGCTGAAGAAGCGGTAGAAATGCACTTGTCTAATTTGCAGAAAGAATTCTTTAAGCAGCAAAAAGGCAATAAAAATGCCCCTTTTATTCAGATCAATCAAGCAGAAACAAAAAAAATAATCGACCGTGCAATGCGTAATTCGGAACGTTGGCGACAAATGAGCGCGCAAGGTAAAGAAGAGGAAGATATCATTAAATCGTTTGATGTTAAAACCAAAATGTCGATTTTTACCTGGAAAGGCGAAAAAGATACGTTAATGACACCGCGCGATTCTATTGTTTACTACAAGCATTTCTTACAATCGGGTATGATGTCTATGGAACCTGTTACAGGTAACGTAAAAGCCTGGGTAGGAGGGATCGATTACAAACATTTTCAATACGATCACGTTGCGCAAGGTGCGCGTCAGGTTGGATCTACCTTTAAGCCGTTTGTGTACGCAACAGCTATAGATCAATTGGGAATGAGTCCTTGCGATTATATTTACGACGGACCTTTTACAATGCCTAAAGGACGCTATGGAATTCAACAGCCATGGTCGCCTAAAAACTCGGCAGGTAAATATTACGGTTCGGTAACAATGAAATATGCTTTGGCGCAATCGTTAAACACTGTAACAGCTCGTTTAATGGATCGTGTTGGTCCAAAAGCGGTTATTGATTTATGTAGAGATTTAGGCGTAAAATCAGATATTCCGGCTTCTCCGGCAATTGCGTTGGGGGCTGTGGAAATTACGGTGAGCGATATGGTTGCTGCTTACAGCACGTTTGCAAATCAAGGAGTTTACGTAAAGCCACGTTTTGTAAATAAAATTACCGATAAAAACGGCGTTGTTTTGTTTGAATCAAGAGCCGAAACGCGCGACGTTATGAATAAAGACATTGCATACGCAATTGTTAAATTGTTAGAAGGTGTAACCGAAGGTGGTTCAGGTGGACGCTTGCGTTATACAGGTTCAGGCGGTGCGGGTTATCACACCATGACAGGTTATCCGTATGCCTTTAAAAATCCTATTGCAGGTAAAACGGGTACCACACAGAACAATTCAGACGGTTGGTTCATTGGTATGGTTCCTAACTTGGTTACTGGCGTTTGGGTTGGTAACGAAGATCGTGCAGCGCACTTTAAATCAACCGTTTACGGACAAGGAGCAACTATGGCATTACCAATTTGGGGTATCTTTATGAAAAAATGTTATGGCGATAAAACGCTGTATGTTTCCGATGAAGATTTTGAACGCCCAGCAAATATAAGTGTATTGGTTGATTGCTGGAAACGAGCTGCAAACGATTCAGTTATTGGCGGAAGCAGCAAAAGAGATAGTTTAGCACCACCAACAGAAACCGTTCCTACAGAATTTGATTTTTAATATTTAAACGACTTCTTTTTTTGAAGTCGTTTTTTTTATATTTTTATACTCTTAACAATCTAAATAATTATGATTAATAAAAAGGTTGCAAATGCGCAAGAAGCATTACACGATGTGCAAGATAATCAAACCATTATGGTGGGCGGATTTGGATTAAGCGGTATTCCCGAAAATTCAATTGCCGAATTGGTTCGTAAAAACATTACGGGTTTAACCTGTATTTCTAATAACGCGGGTGTTGATGATTTTGGTCTGGGATTACTATTGCAAAAACGTCAGATAAAAAAAATGATCGCTTCTTATGTAGGTGAAAATGCAGAATTTGAACGCCAGATGTTAAGTGGCGAATTAGATGTTGAATTAACACCACAAGGTACATTAGCAGAAAAATGTCGTGCTGCACAAGCGGGTATTCCTGCATTTTTTACGCCTGCAGGTTACGGAACCGAAGTTGCCGAAGGTAAAGAAACACGCGAATTCAATGGAAAAATGTATGTAATGGAAGAAGCCTACCAAGCCGATTTTGCTATTGTAAAAGCATGGAAAGGTGACGAAGCAGGAAACTTAATTTTCAAAGGAACTACACGCAGTTTTAACGCAGTTATGGCTGGTGCAGGTAAAATCACCATTGCCGAAGTAGAAGAACTGTTACCGGTAGGTGCATTAGATCCGAACCAAATCCATATTCCGGGAATTTATGTGAAACGTATTTTTCAAGGCGAAAAGTACGAGAAAAGAATTGAACAACGAACGGTACGTAAAAGAGATTAATTATGGCATTAGATAAAATAGGCATTGCAAAACGTATTGCCAAAGAATTACAAGACGGATTTTATGTAAACTTAGGAATTGGTATTCCAACCTTGGTTGCAAATTATATTCCTGAAGGAATGAACGTAGAATTTCAGTCAGAAAACGGCGTTTTAGGTATGGGACCTTTTCCTTTTGAAGGCGATGAAGATGCAGATCTAATCAACGCTGGCAAACAAACCATCACCACGCTGCCAGGAGCCTCATTCTTTGATTCGGCTATGAGCTTTGGAATGATTCGTTCACAACACGTAGATTTAACTATTTTAGGAGCTATGGAAGTTTCTGAAAACGGAGATATCGCTAACTGGAAAATTCCCGGGAAAATGGTAAAAGGTATGGGTGGTGCTATGGATTTAGTAGCGTCGGCAGAAAATATCATTGTTGCCATGATGCACGTTAACAAAGCAGGCGAATCTAAAATATTAAAAAAATGTACCTTGCCTTTAACAGGTGTTGGCTGCGTTAAAAAAGTGGTGACCGAATTAGCGTTGATGGAAATTACTCCAAACGGTTTTAAATTGTTAGAACGTGCTCCGGGTGTATCGGTAGAAGAAATTATTAAAGCAACAGAAGCTGAATTAATCATTGAAGGAACAATTCCTGAAATGAGTATCTAAAAAATAAATTGATTATTAGTAAGTTTTAAATCAAATTTAAGTAAATCGTCACTTCGAGTAGCGTAACAAAGTGGAGCGTATCGAGAAGTTTTTCAGATTAAAAGTTCTCGACAAGCTCGAACTGACGGACGATAACTAATCATATTTGATTTAAACTACTATTAATGATAAAAAAATAAATTGGCTATGAAAAACGAAAATTTAGAAAGATATCAAGATTTAGCTGTAGCCGATCCATCCGATCAGAAAAAGAAAGTACCATTTGTAGTACGGTTGGCGTGTGTTTTAATCAGCTTAATAGCTATATTTTATATTTGTATTGCCGGTAAATCTGTTTTGGTACCCTTAGTTATAGGCTTCTTGGTGTCGATGTTGTTGTTGCCTATGTCTAATTTTCAGGAAAAAAAACTGAAATTTCCACGTATTGTATCTTCTTTGTTATCTGCGATAATGTTTTCTTTAACGGTGCTTGCCGTGTTTTATTTTATTGGAACACAAATGGCACGTTTTACAGAAGATCTGCCAGAATTTCAACAACAAATTGAAAAATTGGTTCACGAAGCACAAGTTTATGTATATGATAAATTTGGCGTATCAGAAGAAGAACAAATAAATTATATCGAAAAAAATGCCGAAGATTTTCTTAAACGTGGATCGGGTATGTTAGGCACGGCAGTTACATCGTTAACTTCTGTGTTGGCATCGGCAATGTTTACTTTTTTAGGAATCTTTTTCTTTTTGCTGTACCGTAGTCATTTGGTTAAATTTTTAATTTGGTGTTTCCCGCCAAAAGATCAAACCAAAGTAAAAGAAGTAATTGTTGAAATTCAAAGCATCATAAAACAATACATTTTTGGTTTAATGATACAAGTAGTTGCGGTCTCGGGCTTAATGTTCATAGCCTATTCAATCATTGGTATTAGGTATGCGTTATTGTTTGCGGTGCTGTGCGGAGTGTTAAATTTAATACCTTACATTGGTGTTTTTATAGCTACTATTTTGGCAGCAATTGTAACATTGGCAACAGGCGAACCTATACAGGCACTTTGGGTAATTGTTGCAGTTTTGGTTGTAAATTCAATCGATGGAAACATTATCACACCAAAAATCATTGGTTCTAAAGTGGCATTAAACTCGTTCGTAGTATTGTTTGGAATTGTGATTGCCGAATCTATTTGGGGAATTGCCGGTATGTTTTTAGCGATTCCAGTTTTGGCAATATTCAAAATTATTTTTGATAATGTGGAAGGCTTGCGACCGTACGGATTTGTGTTGGGCGAAGATAATGCACCCACGCCGTTGTTTGAGAAGTATTATGATAAATACATCTACCGTAAAAAACCAAAAGACGAAGATTTGCCAAAAGTGTTGCAAACCGAAGAGCAAAATCACGAAGAAGGAAAAACATCTGATTCTGATAACGATGAAAAAGATAATTCTTAAAGATAAAAATCCATCATTACGATGGATTTTTTTGTGTTTAAAAACACGAGATTGTTTTACTTTTGTAAAAAATAATTAAATGGAATTTGCAAAGGTTATATTAAAGCAAGGTAAAGAAAAGTCAATTTTACGTAAGCATCCGTGGGTGTTTAGTGGTGCCGTTTATGGTGTAAGCGATGAGTTGGAAGACGGACAAATGGTTGATATTACTACATACAACGGCGATCATTTGGCAACCGGTTTTTACAGCAATAAAGGAAGCATTGTTGTGCGCATATTAACTTTTAAAGGCGAAGTTTTTACTGATGATTTTTGGGAAAACCGATTAAATGCTGCATGGAATTTACGTTTAAAACTTTTTAATATCAAAGAAACCAATGCTTTTCGATTGATTCATGGCGAAGGCGACGAAATTCCGGGTTTGATTATCGATTATTACAACAAAAACTTTGTGATTCAGGCGCATTCTACAGGGATTTATTTGAACATGAAGAAAATTGCCGATGCGATACAAAAATGCTTTCCTGATTATTGCGAAACCATTTACTGTAAAAGTGCCAACACCCTTCCAAATACCGGAACCGATTTTCATTTATACGGAACAGCTGCCGAAACAGTAGCAAAAGAAAACAACATTCAGTTTCATGTAAATTGGGTTGAAGGACAAAAAACAGGATTCTTTTTAGATCAACGCGAGAATAGAAAGTTATTGGAAAGATATTCAAACGGAAAAAAAGTACTGAATACATTTTGCTATACTGGCGGTTTTTCTATTTACGCCATGAATGCTGGTGCCAATTTGGTTACCTCTGTTGATATATCAGAAAAAGCCGTAAAATTGGCTGCAGAAAACATGGAATTAAACTTTCCTCAAAGCAATCATCAGGCTGTAGCATCAGACGTTTTTGAGTTTTTAAAAGAAAATAAAAACCAGTATGAAGTTATAGTTTTAGATCCGCCCGCATTTGCTAAAAACATAAAAAGTAAGCACACCGCCACACAAGCATACAAACGCTTAAACGTTGCCGGTTTAAAAACCATTACTAAAGGCGGTTTCTTATTCACTTTTTCATGCTCGCAGGTGATTGATGAGGTGCTTTTTTACAATACCGTAGCTGCTGCTGCAATAGAATCGGGTAGAAAAGTACGTGTGTTGCACAAGCTTTCGCAAGGTCCAGATCATCCTGTGAATATGTTCCATCCTGAAGGATCTTACCTTAAAGGTTTGGTTTTATACGTGGAAGAATAATCAGTCATAAAATAAAAGATATAAGATGATCGTCAGTTCGAGCCTGTCGAGAACTTATAAACCATTAAACTCGCACAAATATAGTTTCTGTGCGAGTTTTGTTTTTTAGCATGTAGAACAAGCTCGTCATTCTGCCTATAAAAAGTTCTACAAATACTTCTTTAAAAACATTTTAATTTTGAAATGTTTCTTATTTAGAGCAGAAATTTAAAATCACTAAAAAGATCTTTTTGAAATTCAAAGACCTTTAACAAGAGAAGAAGCAGAAGATTATGAATTGAATGTAGTCCATTAAATATATATTTAAAAAAGTTAAATAACACTTATTACATTCGGGCTTAGGCTTTACTTAAGCCCGATTTATTTTTATGAGTTTTTATTGAAATAGAAAACGATGAAAGTGTTCAGTCAATAATAGAGAAGATAAAAGTCTTTAAAAGCCATCTGTTAATAATTCACTATATTATTAATTAAAAATTTGTAGGTTTCAAAATAAAAATTATATTTGATATAAATAATTAAAATATTGTATATGAAAAAATTAGTGTTATCAGCATTATTCGCATCAACTATGTTAGTAGTATCTTGTGATAAAAAGAAAGGTGTTGAAGAAACAACAACTACAGAAACAGAAACAACTGTAGATCCTGTAACAGATACGCAGACAACAACTACCACCACAGAAACTACTTTAGAAGTACCTAAATTTAATTCTCCGGAAGCACAAAAATTTGCAGAAGAATATACTGCTTATGTGAAAGAACAAATGGAAGCAGCAAAATCTGGAGATGCTGCAAAGATTCAAGAATTACAAGCGAAAGCTGCTGAATGGACTAAAAGACAAACAGAATTAGCTGCAAAATTAACGCCAGCAGATGCTAAATTATGGCAAGAATACGCTATGAAATTGGCTCAGCAACAACAAGCTCCAATTAAATAGTAAAAACAAATTTCTAAATTTTAAGACATAGCAATTGCTATGTCTTTTTTTATGCTGCCATTTCATTTTTTTTATTAAATTTATAAAACAATCAACAAACAATAATAGTTATGAAAAAGATAATTTATCCAATGTTGTTAAGCGCAGTGCTTTTAACAGCATGTAAAAAAGAAGAAAACAAAATTCAAGAGCCAATGACCGACCCACCGGTTGAAAATTCTAACGAAGTACAACCTAACACAGTAGAAGATGTTGTTGCGGTTCCAAAGTTTCAATATGCCGAAGCAGATCAGTTTGCGCAAGAATACAGCAAGTTTGTCAACGATTTTAAAACAGCTACAGCAAACAATGATTCTGAAGCATTAAAAACGTTAGGTCCTAAATTAAACGAATACCAAAAAAGAGGTGTTGAATTGGCTAAACGCGTTCCGCAAGACGAAGCCGTTGCTTTTCAAGATTTCTTAAACAGATTAGAATCGTACATTAAATAAAAATAGAGCCATAAGGCTCTATTTTAGTTTTCTTAATTTATACAGATCCAAACGTCGATCTTTTTTAATACGCACGCTTCCCAATTCGTGCAGTTCTTTTAAAGCATTTAGTTCCACATCAACAATCAAGGTCATTTCGGTATTCGGAGTAGCTTCGGCCTTAACGCCATTATTTGGAAAAGCAAAATCAGATGGAGTAAAAACCGCTGCCTGTCCGTACTGAATGTCCATGTTGTTTACTTTTGGTAAATTTCCTACACAACCGGTAATCGCCACGTAACATTCGTTTTCAATGGCGCGTGCTTGGGCACAGCTGCGAACGCGGGTATATCCGTTTTGGGTATCGGTTAAGTAAGGTACAAACAAAATTTCCATGCCGTCTTCGCTCATAATACGTGATAATTCGGGAAACTCCACATCATAACAAATAATAATTCCTATTTTTCCGCAATCGGTATCAAAAGTCTGTATCATATCACCACCCTGCATTCCCCAATATAAACGTTCGTTGGGTGTTATGTGTATTTTTCGATACATTTCAGACGATCCATCACGTTTGCATAAAAAACCAACGTTATATAGCACATTTTCTTCCAAATAAGGCATGCTGCCCGTGATAATGTTGATATTATATTCAATAGCTAATTCTTGAAAACGCTTGTGAATGGTATCGGTATATTTCGATAATTCTCGGATTGCTTCAGATTCCGACAAATGATTGTAATCTGCCATTAACGGTGCAACAAACAATTCGGGAAAGGTTGCGAAATCGCTTTCGTAGCCCGAAACGGCATCGATAAAAAATTCAGCCTGATCAAAAAATTCCTCTAAATTATTCAGTGGACGCATTTGCCATTGTATCAAACCTAAACGAACCACACTTTTCTTGGCATTGATTAAAACAGGCGATTTATCGTACGAAATATTGTTCCACTCCAGTAAAACGGCGTAGTCACGAGAGTCGCGATCACCTTCTAAATAATTTCGCAATAACCTTTTAATATGAAAATCGTTATTAACTTGAAACGAAATTACCGGATCGTGGATTTCTTTGGTTTTAACTTTGTCTAAATATTGTTTTGGCGTAAGATCTTTAGAATAATTGTGATAGTTTGGAATACGTCCTGCAAAAATTATCGACTTTAAATTCAGTTGTTCGCACAATTCTTTTCGCACATCATACAAACGTCGACCCAAGCGCAAACCACGGTAATTCGGGTGGATGAATATATCGATCCCATACAACACATCGCCATCGGGGTTATGCGCGTTGAATTTACTGTCGGTAACAATATCGTTATATTTGTGGTTTGATAGTGCCAAACTTTCATCAACAATCAACGACAAAGCTGCGCCAACAACTACATCGTCAACCACAATAACAATTTGTCCTTCGGGAAAAACCTTTAATAATCGGCGAATTTCTTCTTTTTTCCAATACGGATCTTCCACACCTTCTTCGTACGCCTGAAGCATGGAATTTTTTAATTCTATATAATCTTCAATTTCTAAATTTCGAATTTCTACTTTATTAATCTGCTTTATTTCTCATAATTTTTACCCTTAAATTATTAAAAATGTATGAGAAAGCTCTTAAAATTATCGAAAATTTGGTCGGGCGGTAAAAGGAGAAAACGACCACGGAACCGAAACAAAAAGAATAAAAAGTATGATTAGATATCTAACAAACAGATAATTAAAAGCGGTATCTGTGCCGATTTTGTTTTTGGTTTTATCTGTAAAAACATTTAAGAGCAGTACGCCCAAAATCATCATGAACGGATGTTCTAACCCAAAAAAACGGATTTCGCGCCATTTTACTGCCTGACTCACTTGCGACCAAAATGCTTTTACCATTGGGCTTTGCGTAAGTAGTAAAATTCCGACTAAAAACTGTAGGTTGAATATGTTTTTTATCGTTTTAAAAAGTTGATAATCTTTTGTTGTGTAAAGTGCTTTTTTCGATTTTTTTATGATGATGAAAATCAAACCGAATAATAGAAATCCTAATGCAATCCAACGCAGATAGGAATGAATTATTAACAAATAGCCGTACATTTTAATTCTTTTTTACTAATACAAACCAGTCGTTTTCTATGGGCATGTAACCTTGATCGTACACAAAATAATAGGTTACGTTAGATTTGGTAACGTATATGGAAGTGAACAATGAAAAATCGAAACCTAAATCGAGTAGTTTTTTTCGGTTGATTTTTGCCTTACCTTCGGGATTGTTTTCTGATAAAATGCGGTAGTTTTTACGCAAAGCGTAATTAACCGTTCGCATTAAATTGGTGGTGTCTTTGTTTAATTTGTTGTTGTAGGTATTGCGGCAGGCATCGTTACAAAATTTTTTATCTTCACGACCAATGATTTTTTCGCCACATTCTAAACAATTTTTGCCCATATTTTATTTTAAAGATACAAAATTACTGTTTAATATTTTGTGTTTTAATCAAGTAAAAAATAATTGGAATTTTAATACAAAAAAGTATCAAAATAAATAAGTAGGGCGTTTGCGAAGATTTATATGTAATGGTTTCGTACAAAATGATACCGAAAATTATCAAAATACTCAATGCGAAAATGGAAATGGTTTTACGCATCACTTGCATAATTGCTTCTTTGTTATTAGCTGTAATTTCTTGCCCAAAATTTAAAGGGATATTTCTCCATTTCAAAAAATACAGCCCAAGTATCAGAAAAGTATTAATAAATCCTAGGATATATAAATGAGAAGTGTTGCCAAAACTATCGGCTGTACCTTGAATATTAAAATGTGTTGGAAGAATTTGATCCGGATTTTGATTTACTTTCCAAATAAAACACCAAGAAGTAATCAATCCAAGTAAAACAATACTGTCGATTATTTTTTCAAAACGGCTATATTTTCTTCGATGTTTTTGCATTCTACTTCAAAAGCGTTAAACGTTGTTGCAGCTCATTGCGCACTTCCATGTAGTTTTTGTAATACAAGCTCGAAAATACAGCAATCGCTTTTTTGTCTTGAATTAAATAACAATATTCGTGGTGTTGCGCTCGTTGTCTAAACTCGCGAATGGCAAAACCTTCAATTTCAGCAATCTTAAAAATTTTTTTAGTGCCAAATCCCAATAGTTGTTTTACTTCAATGCTATCGTTGGTAATTTTTACCGTTGACATACGCAGGTTCATTTCAATAAAAAAGCCCCAGATAATAACAAACAAACTTACCAAACCACACACAACCAAAAATACCGTTAAGCCCCAATGCCAGCTGTCTTGAAACATACGTAAAAACTTGTTTACAATAAAGGCAGTTAAAACCGGAAAACTTAAAATTAGTATGCTGTAAAAATAGGCGGTGTTACTTAATTTTGACTGAACCATTTTATAATTTTTTTTCAAATTTAGCGTATAATTTCCAAAAGCTTTGTAGGTTTTCGGTATTAAAATCTTCCGATTTCCATTCGTTCAGCTTCAAATTAATCGTTGTTTTGTTTTGATTATATGTTCCAATAAAAATTTCGGTATTCGTTAAAAACATACCGAAGTGATTATCTAACATGTGTAGAGTATCAATTTGAACTTGTTCAAAAAACAAAATGGTGTATTCGGGAATATCCACATTTGCAGGTGCGGCAATTTCGTTTGTAAGCTCCAAAGCAATAAACTTGTGCGAACTGTACATTGGAAAAGTAATAAGGTCTAATTTCTGCACATCAAAAGTTCCTTCTTTAATATGATGAATGGCTTCGCGAGAAATAAACGGAATGGTTGCAAAGTTTTTTTGTAATTTCTTCTGACCTTCCTCGTTAAAATAGTCGTTAAAGTTTAAAATCTCGTTAACCGACAACTGTTTGGTCAAAAGATGCTCTAATGGTATGCTAAAATAATTAGCAATCTTTATAATGCTTTCTAATTTAGGCTCGGCACGTAGTTCTTCGTACGACGAAATATTACCTCGTGTAAGGCTAAATATATCAGCAAAAGCCTGTTGGCTTAAGTTTTTTACATTTCGAAGCTTCTTTATATTGTAACCAATTTTACTCATTTTGAAAAGAAATAAAAAATTTGCTAAATTTATTTGCAAAAAGTATTATCTTTATGCAAAAGATATGTGCAAGATACAAAATTAATTTACAATGCATTTTTTAAACGTCGAAAAATATATTTTAGATACCGGATACAGTATCAAATATAAAAGCAAAGAGGAAGGGATTTTTGTAATAGAAAATCTGGCAGACGGAGTTCAGAATTTAATCGTTGGTGTTGCCGCGCCAGTTTTAATTTTTGAACAATACCTGTTTACGTTGCAAGCCGATAATATACAAATATTTAAAGCTTTGTTAATGAAAAACAGAGATATCATTCACGGTGCTTTTGCACTTACAGAAGATGGTTCGAAAGTTATTTTTAGATACACGCTGCAAATTCACAATTTAGATTTTAACGAATTTGATGCCGCATTAAACTCGTTGAGTTTGCTGTTAAGCGAATATTCTGAACAACTGATTAAATTTTCAAAATAAAACTTTGACAAAGCTTTAAGCAATAAAGTTCAACTTTGTCAAAGTTCAATAAATAATTAAAAAATAAAAGATATGAATATTTTTAAAAGAATTTTTAGAATTGGCCAAGCAGAAATTCATGCCGTGGTCGATAAAATGGAAGATCCCATTAAAATGACGGAGCAAGGAATCCGTGAAATGAAAGAAGATTTAGATCAGGCAATGGAAGCGTACGCCAAAGTAAAAGCATTGGCAATTCGCACCCATAATGCTGCTGATAAAAAGCGCGAAGACGCTGCAAGTTATGAAAACAAAGCTGTTTTGCTGCTTCAAAAACTTCAAAAAGAAGAATTGGAAGTTGATCAGGCAGAACGTTTGGCGAAAGAGGCACTTCATTTAAAAAAGCAGAATTTGTTGGAAGCCGAAGAATTAACCTCGCAAGCAAATATTCACGACGAATCTTCGAACGAAGTTCATAAGAATATCGAGGTGTTGAAATACAATATCAACAAATGGGAAACCGAATTGGCAACAATTAAAGCTCGAGTTCGTGTGGCAAACGCAACCAAAGTTGTAAACAAACAGCTGGCAAAAATGGATTCTAACAGCACCATAAGTATGTTGGAACGTATGAAAGAAAAGGTGGAAGAAGACGAAGCACTGGCAAATGCCTACGGAGAAATGGCAAAACAAACACCAAATGTTTCAGATGAAATAGATCAGGCGTTGAACGAAAATTCATCAGATACCGATTTAGATGCGTTGAAGAAACAATTGGGAATGTAAAACAGTCTTAAAGTCAAAAGTTGAAAAGTCGAAAGAACCGTCAGTTCTAGCCGAGTCGAGAACTGTTATTCTGAACGAAGTGAAGAATCTCTAATTTTTCTTTATTCAATCAATAAATGTCCTTTCGAGCGGAGTCGAGAAATCTTATTATCAAAAAATAATTAAAACATTTTTTATGAAACGATTTGAATATAAAACAATTGAAATCAAGCCGAAAGGCACATGGTCTTGGAAATTCGATATTGTTGAAATTGATAAAATTTTAAACGAAATGGGCAGCCAAGGCTGGGAATTAGTAACAACAGAAAGTCGAGATATGAGCGGAACAGCTTATGGTTTTCACTACACTTTTAAACGCGAAATTTAGAAAGTCGTTGTTTACAAAAACTAATAACTAAAAACAAATAACTATACTATGGCAGAACTTTTAAACCTATTATTCTATCCACTTTCAAACGGAATTATGACGGTTCTTACCGGAATGTCTTTGCTGTACTGGGTTTTTATTTTTTTTTCGGGCGATGGATTTGATACCGATGCCGAATTTCACATAGGCGATGTTTCCGATGGAGAAGTAGCTTCCGAAACGAACGGCGAACCCTCTTTCGGATCAAAAATCCTTGAATTTATCAACATAGGCAAAATGCCGTTAATGGTAATTGTAACCCTGTTTAAGTTCATCGGTTGGGTTTTAACCTTACTATCATCTATCTTTTTAGGTTTGGCAAGTTGGGGCATCAAATCAGTGTTAATCCTGCTTCCGGTTTTTGCAGTAACATTCGTAATCATGCATTATGTAACAAAACCATTAGTAAAAATGTACAAAAATTTAGGCTATAACGGCGAAGAATCAATCGATTTTTTAGGCAGAACCGGCACCTTGAAATCAACCATAGAAAACAACAAAATAGGCATTTTAGAAGTTACCATTCAAAAAGACGTATTTCGGTTAAACGTAAAAAGTCAAACAGGAAACCGCATAGAATATGGCGCAGAAGTAATGATTATTAAAGCCGTAGAGAACAATATTTACGAAGTACAACCAAACATAACATTAAATAATATCAACTAACTAAATTAAATCAATGAACAAACTATTATTAATCGATGGGCTTTCGGGCGTATCAGGAATCATACTTTTAGCATTAGGCGTAATTGTATTTTTAATCATTTCGTTTTTTGTAGTACTAAGCATGTTCTACAAAAAAATCCCGCAGGGTAAGGCAATTGTGCGTACCGGTGTGGGCGGATCTAAAGTTGCATTCAACAAAGGAATGTACGTAATTCCGGTTTTTCATAAAATGGAAATCATGGATATTTCGGTAAAGAAAATCGAAATTGCCCGTATGCAGCACGACGGTTTGATTTGTCGCGATAATATTCGTGCCGATATCAAAGTAGCGTTTTTCGTTCGCGTAAACAAGTCGGTAGACGATGTTATCAACGTAGCACAAAATTTAGGATGTGATCGTGCGAGTGATCCGGAAACATTGAAAAGTATTTTTGAATCGAAGTTTTCCGAAGCATTAAAAACCGTTGGTAAAAAATTCGATTTTATTGAATTATACGAAGCACGTCGTGAGTTTCGTGATGAAATCTTGAACATTATCGGAACTGATTTAAACGGATATATTTTAGACGATTGTGCGATTGATTATCTGGAGCAAACCGAATTACGCTTTTTAAGTGCCGATAATATTTTAGATTCTGAAGGAATTAAAAAGATTACCGAATTAACGGCAAAACAAAATATGAGTGCCAACTTGATTCGTCGCGAAGAAGAAAAAGTAATCAAGAAACAGAATGTTGAAGCGCGTGAAGCAATTTTAGAGTTAGATCGACAATTAGCTGAAAAAGAAGAGCGTCAAAAACGTGAAATCGATAATATCAAAGCGCGTGAAGAAGCCGAAATTACTAAAGTTCGAGAAGAAGAACGCCTAAAATCGCAAACCGTTCGTATTGCAACCGAAGAACAATTGGCAGTTCAGGAAGAAAACAAACTACGCCAGATCATCATTGCAGAAAAAAATAAAATCCGTACCGATGCTGTTGAAACCGAGCGTGTAGAAAAAGACCGCGCGTTAGAACAAACCGAAAGAGAGCGTATCGTTACCCTGGCACAAATTGATAAAGAGCGATCAATTGAAACCGAGAAAAAATCGATACAAAATGTTATTAAAGAGCGTGTTCAATTAGAAAAAGGCGTGGTAGAAGAGCAACAAAATGTTCGTGATGTTGAGGTATTCCGCGAGGTAGAACGTAAAAAGCAAGCGGGCGTAATTGCAGCATCGCAAGAAGCAGAAGAGCGTTTAATTGCAACAGTAAAAGCTGCCGAAGCATCAAAAATTGCAGCGGAACAAGAAAAAGAGAAAAAAGTAATCGATGCAGAAGCAGAAAAATTGGTTGCAGAACGTAAAGCACAAGAAGTATTGATTGATGCCGAAGCGAAGAAAGAAGCTGCTGCAAAAGAAGCCGAAGCGCGTAAAATTATTGCCGAAGCGCAAGCAAAAGAAGAAGCTGCCATTGGATTGTCTGAAGCAGAAGTTATGATTGCAAAAGCCGAAGCCGAAGAAATTCAAGGAACAAAAACCGCAGCGGTTATCGAAATTAAAGCCGAAGCTATGCGTAAAGAAGGTTTGGCACAAGCCGAAGTTGTTCGTGAAAAAGCACTAGCAGAAGCTAAAGGTATCGAAGAAAAAGCCGAAGCAATGAAAAAACTAGACGGTGTTGGTAAAGAACACGAAGAGTTCAAGTTACAGTTACAGAAAGAGAAAGAAGTAGAACTGGCACATATCAACATTCAAAAAGATATCGCTTCTGCACAAGCTGAAGTATTATCTGAAGCATTGAAAACAGCTAAAATCGATATCGTTGGTGGTGAAACTATGTTCTTTGAAAACATTGTTCGCCAGGTTTCTAACTCAAAAGGTTTCGATCATTTAATCAACAATTCACAACATGCTTTAGACATTAAAGAATCGTTGATGGGTCCAGACGGGAAAGGTGATTTATCGGAGAAAATTCGTGGATTGGCAGACAAATACGGCATTTCTTCAAACGATATTAAAAACCTAACCGTTTCGGCAGCTTTGATAAAATTACAACAAGCAGCAAGCGGTCAAAACAACGAAGAAGACGCAGGGTTTATTAATTCGTTATTTGGTTTGGCTAAAAACCTGGGGATATCAAACAAAAAATTAATTTAATCTTAAATGATTATCAGGAGGATTATACTAAATAAGTTTTTTCAGGTTCGCGTCAGTTCGAGCTTGTCGAGAACTTAAGAATTTAAACTTCTCGATACGCTTCACTACGTTACGCTACTCGAAGTGACGATCTGTTTAGTGTGAATTTGATCAAATAGTTTAGTTGTCATTCCGCCGTAGGAGGACACGAGCGATAGTGAACTGGCAAAGAAATCTTTCACAGTCAGTAATTTAGAGATTCTTCACTACATTTCATTTCGTTCAGAATGACAAACAATTTATCATAAAAATAAACACACACTTATGCCTAAACTTGCCTTTTAAAACCAAAGAAAGGCAAGTTTAATTTCACTAACGCATTAATTTAAAATCAATGCAAGAAGAAAAAGTTACAACACCACAACCAACCATAGATTCCGGCGCATACGAAATTATTCGTAAGCGTTTGCACACACAGAAAGAAGAGTTGCTGGCAAGGTTAAAATCCTTAAACAGCGCCCGAAAAGAAGTTTTCAATTCTACCAGTTTTGTGTTAAAGGCAAATCAGCGTATCGATACCGAAAACACTTGTACAGCACGCGGAATTGTTGCCATAGACAATCTTTGCATTTTTGGTTACAACGTGCATTTTGGTTTGCGTACCGAGATTAATTTAGCCGATGTTTTCAGCATTTATCTGTTCGAAAATAATCAGTTTGTACCGCAAACGTTAGATTTAATCAACGATGCCAGCTTTGTAACCGATTATCAGAATCTGTATAAATATTACCGCGATTCTATTTTTGCGAAATTCCGCAGAACAGAGAATTACTTGTACATGATTTTTCAGACAAGTAAAAATGTCGATGATTTAAAGGCTTTTAAATGGTTGATAAAAGATGGAAAA
The DNA here is from genome assembly GCA_946479395.1 of uncultured Flavobacterium sp. The sequence goes on from CAMLFV010000002.1 coordinate 18,963, forward strand.
CTGATTTATCAGGACGATCGCAGTATTCATGATGTAAAACAGCCAACGCAATTTGAATTTCAATGGATCAAAACCAATTTAGACGACCGCCGTTTAGGCAAGTTTCCGCATATTTCTATTTTAGACAAGGTTTTTATTGAAGCATTGCACGGCGATATTACCTTTAAAATTGAAGACAATACCGATACTGGCAAAGGAATTTACAGCGAAAAAGTAACCAATTTAGACCAACAGTTAGACGATGCCGAATATTACTACGCCGATTTAGGAAATTTAATTGCCATACGCATAAAGCCGTATCAAGAAGATTTTCGCGCCTACGTGTTCAACGTAAAAACAAAAGAAGTAATCAATCTTCCGTCGTTAAACCAATCGGCGATTTTGTTGCCAGATAACCAAGGAATTATTTTTTCGAACGGATATTATCTGCAAAACGGTACACACAAAGTGTTCGATTCTCATTTAGAAAATGTGCAGTTTTTACGAAAAATAGCATCGCCCAACGGAGAAGATTTTCTGTACATTTTTAATCAGCGCGAAACCAATACGTTCATTTTAATGTCGTACAACATCATTCAGCAGGCAGTAGAAACGCCTATTGTTTGCAACGGTTTCACCATTTTTAAAGACGGCAGTTTAATTTATTTTAGAACTGAAGCCGAAGCAACGCGCCACCATCAGGTACAAATTTGGGAAACGCCGTACATGGCTGTTTTAAAAGAGAACGAAGCCCGTAAAGAAGATCCGTTGTACAAAGTGGGCAACAAGCAGATTGTGCAGGCAATGGCAGAAACTCAAGAGGTAATTCAGCTGGCGACTAAAGAAGATTCGTATGAAGGTTTGTATGAGGAAATTCTGAAGAAAACCACCACCTTGCTCGATTCGTATTTTTGGATTAATGATGCGGCATTAAAAGATTTAGGTGCGCCGTTAAGTCAGATAAAAGATGTTGCTAACACCGCAATCGATGAATTTGTAAAAGTTCAGGCACAACGCAAACATGCCGAAGAATTATATCAGCAGTCCGATAAACATTTAGAAGAACTGATTTTTAAAATCAACAGTACTACCGTTGAAACGTTGGATCAGTTGGTAAACTTGTTGGCTTCTGCAAGAAAATTGCAGGGCGAGTTCATCAGTTTAAAAGGTGTTCGTTATGTTTCAACAGAAAATGTAGATCAGTTAATCGACAGGTTAAATACCATTACCGTTGATTTATCAAACCAAACCGTTGCCTTTCTTTTAAAAGATGAAGCGTTGCTGCCTTACGAACAAAAGGTGGAAGCGCAAAAAGAAAAAGTTGCAGCTATTGATAAGGTTTTTGATGCCAAAGCGGTGGAAGAAACCAATACCGAAATTTCTACCGAATTAGAAGTTTTAATCGATATTTTAAACGGCTTAAAAATCGATGATGCTACGCAAACAACAAAGATTGTCGAAAAAATCTCGCTGATTTTTAGTTCATTGAACGAATTGCGCGCGCAACTGACTCGAAAAATAAATTCGTTACGAAATCAAGAAGCCGGAGCCGAATTTGCTGCGCAATTAACTTTGCTAGAACAAACGGTTACCAATTATTTGGAACTATCAACGTCGGCAGAAAAAACTGATGAATATTACACCAAGATTGTTGTTCAGTTAGAAGAGCTGGAAAGCAAGTTTTCTGATATCGATGATTTTGTATTGAAAATTGCCGATAAGCGCGATGAGGTAATCAAGGCGTTTAATACCAAGCGTGAACAGATAGTTGCGCAGGTAAACAAACGCACCCATTCGTTGGAACAGATTGGTTTGCGTGTGCTTAAAAACATCGAAAACAAATCGCTGACGTTGGCAACAAAAGAAGATATTCTTAGCTTTTTTGCTTCGGATTTAATGATTGATAAAGTTCGACAATTAGTTGCCGAATTAAAATCGTTAAACGATGTATCAAAAGCAGAAAATCTTGAAAATCTTTTAAAGAAAACACAGGAAGACGCTCAGCGAATTTTACGAGATAAAACCGAACTGTACGTTGATGGACAAAATATTATTGCGCTTGGTAAACACAAGTTTTCGGTTAATAACCAGTCGTTAAGTTTAACGCTGGTTAACCGTAACAACGAACTTTTTTACCATTTAACCGGAACCAGTTTTTATCAAAAGGTTCAAAATACCGATTTAGCAAACTATAAAGATATTTGGAATCAGGAATTGATTTCGGAAAACAACACGGTTTATCGAGCGGAATATCTGGCGTTCAAAGCGTTTAAAGCTGCAACTTATAACGATTTTGATGCAGCAGCATTTATCAACCAAACGGTGGAACAAAATTATTCCGAAGGGTATGTAAAAGGCGTTCATAATACCGATGCACTTACTATTTACGAAGCTTTGCAAAGTATCGACAAAAAGCTGGGTGTGTTGCGTTACAATGTATCTACACGTTCGGTTGCGCAGTTGTTCTGGCATCATTTACCGGAAAACGATCAGCAGAAATTGTTCACATTAATTCAATCTACGCATTCGGTTTTAAAAGCGTTTCCAAGCACACAGCGTTATCAGTCGGTGATCGATCAAATCGAAAATCATTTTCAGCAGTGGCAAACAACGGTAGATCAAACCTTAACCGATAAAACCAGCGTGGCGCATTATATTTTTGGATCTTTCAGCAATTATAAAAAGTTTGCAATCAGTGAATTCAGCGATCATTTAAAGCAGGAATTTTTACGAATTGTGCAGGAAAAAAGGTCGTTGGCAGATTTTCAGGCTGATGTTCAAAACGAACAATTCTCTTTAACCGATCGCTATTTCTTGATTTTAAACTGGTTGAATGCTTTTATTGATGAACATACCAATTTGGAAATCTATCGAAAATACATCGATGAAACAGCAGTTGTTTTGTTGTTTTCAAAAGACGAATACCAGCTTGTTTTTGGGAAAGATTCGGTTGAAATCTGTGAATTAAAAGGAAATCATTCTATATTGGAAAACGGTAGTTTTACGTTGGATTATTACGACTTTATAACCAAATTATCCGATTTTACAAACAACAAAGTTCCGCGTTTTGAAGCGTTTATCAATCTAAAAAATCAATTGAGCAAATCGTACGAAAACGCGTTAAAAATAAACGAGTTGGAGCCAAAAGTATTAACATCGTTCGTTCGAAACAAACTAATCAACGAAGTGTATTTTCCGTTAATTGGTAACAATCTGGCAAAACAATTAGGTACGGCAGGCGACAGCAAACGCACGGCACGTATGGGAATGCTGCTGTTAATTTCGCCGCCGGGTTACGGTAAAACCACATTAATGGAATATCTGGCAAAAACCATGGGGCTGCATTTTGTAAAAGTAAACGGACCAACCATTGGGCATTCCATAACATCGATTGATCCTGTGGAAGCCAAAACATCGGGCGAACGCGAAGAGTTGAAAAAGATTAATTTGTCGTTTGAAATGGCAGATAACGTAATGCTGTATTTAGACGATATTCAACATTTAAGTCCGGAATTTTTACAGAAATTTATTTCATTGGCAGATGGTCAGCGAAAAATAGACGGGATTTTCGACGGAGAAAGTAAAACCTACGATTTGCGCGGAAAGCGTTTCTGTATTGTCATGGCGGGAAATCCGTACACCGAAAGCGGATCGAAATTTCAGATTCCCGATATGTTGGCAAACCGTGCCGATGTGTATAATCTAGGCGATGTTATTGGCGATACGGCACATTTGTTTAATTTAAGTTTGATTGAAAATGCGGCGATTGAAAATGTGTATTTAGAGAAAATTGCCAGCCAATCATTTCAGGATTTTTATGCGTTGATTGATTTTATTTCGCAGGGAACCGAACAGTTGCCCGATTTGGAAGGAAATTACACCAAGCAGGAAATAGACGATTGCATTACCGTTTTACAGCATATCATTAAGATTCGCGATGTGGTGATTAAAGTGAACCAGCAATATATTCAAAGTGCGGCAATGCAGGATGCCTACCGAACCGAACCATCGTTTAAAATGCAGGGATCGTACCGAAATATGAGCAAACTGGTTGCGCAGGTGGTGCCAATGATGAACGAAAAGGAAATCAACGATTTGTTGTTGACGCATTACGAAAGCGAATCGCAAACGCTCACTGCCGATACCGAAAGCAATTTACTGAAGTTAAAGGAACTTGCTGGATTAATCACGGTTGACGAGAAAGTTCGTTGGGAAGAAATCAAGGAACTGTTCCGTAAAAACAACAAACACAGCGGTTTGGATAAAGACGATAAAGTGTTTGCCGAAATGCTTAATTTAAACGAAAACCTAGAAGGAATTATCAAGGTTATTAAAGAAAAATAAAAGGAAGTCATTTGACTTCCTTTTGGTTTTTTTGAGTTGGTGATACTAAGGACAAGCATACTACTGTTTCTTTTTATAAGTAGTAGTTTTTTTATCTCCCTTTTTTAAGATTAATCCATTTTCTACAGCATTTTTTAAATCCCGACTTGCAGTAGCAGAAGAAATGTTTTTAAAATAATTCAAATAATCTTTACGACAAAAATCCTTTTCGTTGTTCTCTAAAAACAGCTGTATTCTATCTTCATCACTCAATTTTTTAGCAGAATTTTCAAGTAAATCAGCTAGCGAACAACCAATACTCATCAACATATATTCAATGAATCTAGTAGATTTTCCTTCTTTATCAGAAATAGACAAAGCCTTGTAATATTCATTTTGATTTTTTGAGATCAAAGTTTCAAATGGCAGGAATTCAAAAATGGGGTATTCTTGCATTAAAATTAAAGTTTGCCATAACCTTCCCATTCTTCCGTTTCCATCTAAAAAAGGATGAATAAATTCCATTTCGTAGTGAAAAACACAACTTTTTATGAGCGTTAATTCCGATTTGTCTTTTAAATACTCAAACAAATCTTTCATTAAGTAAGGAACATTTTCAAATGAAGGTGCAATATGTTCCACTTTAGAACCTTTTACAATACCAACATCTTGTTTTCGATATTTTCCAGACTCCTTTATTAATTTTTGTAATAATAGATTATGCGCTTTTAAAAAATCTTTTTCATTTTCTGGTTTTAGTTGCCTTATATTTTTATAAACCTCTAAAGCATTAAGCACTTCAAGAATGTCTTTTTCAGGACCAACAACCCGCTTGTTCTCTAAAATAGCAGTAATTTGCTCTTCGGTTAATGTGTTTCCCTCTATGCTAAGCGAAGATTGAATTGTTTTAATTTGATTCTGCTTTCTTAAAGTGGGATTGGTTTTAATTAAATATTTTGCATTCACTTCTCCGATTTTCTCTGAAATGGAAGAGATGTATTTTAATATTTCTGAAGATATTTCGTACGGAGGTTTCATTTATTGATACTATCATTTGATACTATAACAAATGTAGGAATTTAAAATGAATAATTCGTTTTGCTGGTGATGTAAATAAAGGAAGTCATTGACTTCCTTTTTGGTCTTTTTTGGAGTTGACAACAATGATTACATCAGACTATAAACTTTTAATTTCATTTTAAAGCTGAAATTTCGTTAACATGGTTTAAAAAAAAAATATTAATTACTTACCAATAATATCTTTATTTTTTATCTCATTAATAATACTATCAATAGTTTCATCAGTTTTATAATATGTGTTTATTACAGAATTATATAAATCAGAAAGTAATGCAAAATTTTCTGCATCTTCTAATAAACTTGCCATTGTATGAATTTGTTTAATTTTCTCACCATTTTCATTATAAATATCTAAAGAAAAATTATCACCATCTTCATCATTCCATTTGTCAATAGTTAAGGTAGCTTTATTAAGTTGAATTTTAAATTCTCCTTCACCGCTTGTTTTTTGCCAAACTGCACCTTTGTTTAGGTTTTTTTCAGTTAATTCCTTAATGAGTATATTTAGTTTATTGTCCATCTTGATTAAATTTTAGTTTGTTTTCAAAATTACTTAAAGTAGTAGATAACTCTTCTAAATTAGAGTTTATTTTTGAATAATTTACAGCTCTATTAGGTTTGAAAATGCTATCTGAAATGTTATTAATATCAATGCTTAATCAACTATTGATTTTTCGTAATCTGAGTGATTTGTAAATTCTAGTAGGTTGTTATTGTGTTTTACTTGTATTAATATTTGTTTCAAATCCTTCATTCTAATCAGTGATAATTCACTTTTTTGAGAATGTAAATAGCTTTGTATTTCTTGAATAATCTTTATTGATTTAGATATCTCAGATATAGCTAATACATCATTGACTCTTTGTAACGAAATTTGAACTTCAGTTTGAGTTTTTTCATTAATTTTTTTAATACTTTCTAACTGAAGAAATGCAAGAATTAAACCAAATACAGAAAGGTATGTTCCGAATAGTGAAATAAAGTTTATTATATTTTTATCAGTTGCTTGTAGATTGTAATAGATGATTATTATTATGAGTAAACCTATAACAAATATTAATATTGTGTAATTTCTTATATTATCTAATTTCATTAATTTCTTTATCAGATTAACCGTTTCTGCTAGCTCATAAATATATTAAAGTTTTATCATATCTAAAAAAATATTTTAAAATATTCATGATTGTGGAATCAAACATATATTCGACAACAAACGCTTACAATCGACTATAAATGATTAACAACCGAATAAAATTTGGAAGCTGTTGCAACTTTGTACCAGATAATTATTTAATCATTTAAAATTTAAACGCCATGAGTACATTAAGAAACAGTGTTCGTCTTGTAGGAAGAGTAGGTAACACACCGGAAACAAAAACTTTTGACAACGGTACAAAAGTAACTTTATCGTTAGCAACCAGCGATTTTTATTACAACGATAAAAAAGAAAAAATAGAAACCACCCAATGGCACAATATTGTAGCGTGGGGCAAAACCGCAGAGCTGATTCAGAAATACGTAGAAAAAGGTAAGGAAATTGCCGTTGAAGGCAAATTAACTTATCGCACCTACGAAGACAAAGAAGGTGTAAAACGTAGCATTACCGAAATTGTGATTAACGAAGTGTTGTTCTTCTAACTCATTATACGAAGTTAAGCAATTAGTATTTATTAACGTTTCGTCAGTTCGAGCTTGTCGAGAACTTAATTTTCACTTCTCGATAGCCTGTCTTGAGCTTGTCGAAAGGCTTCACTACGTTACGAAGTGACGATTTACTAAATATAAATATTTCAATAATGAGTTACAAATAATCAAAAATTAAAATCCCGATGCGTCGGGATTTTTTTTATATTCACAAAAAAACAATATGCACATTCAATTTATTCATACTATTCTGTATGTAGCCGATCAGCAGTTAAGTACCGATTTTTACACCAAGCTATTTCGACAAAATCCTGAATTAAACGTTCCGGGAATGACGGAATTTCTATTGGCAGAAAACTTTAAATTGGGTTTGATGCCCAATAACGGAATTGCAAAGATTTTAGCCGATAAAACACCACATCCCGAATCAGGCACCGGAATTCCTCGATGTGAACTTTACTTTTATGTGGAAGATATTGCATTTGAGTTTACAAACGCAGTAAACACAGGTGCGAAACTAATCAGTGCTATTCAAGACAGAACTTGGGGCGATAAAGCTTGTTACTTTGCAGATCCAGACGGACATATTATTGTGTTTGCAGAAAAGTTACATTAACCGTCGGGTGTAATTAAAACAGATTAAATTTTCACGTCAGTTCGAGTGATTTTTCGTAGTGAAACGGAGAAAAATTGTATCGAGAACTACATAAAAAGACTTCTCGCTACAAAATTCCTTCCACTTCGTTACAGAAATTTCACTCGAAGTGACGTTTTGAAGTAATTTCACCCAACGGTTTACATTAATATTTAATAAAATAAGTCTTTGGCAACTTTAAACGTATTTACATGTGCTTGTAATATGGTTGCTAAATTAGGCGAATAACCGCCGCCCATACTGCATTGAATAGGAATGTTATATTTCTTAGCTAATGAAAAAACGTGTTCGTCGCGTTGTTTACAACCGTTAATGGTGCAATTTAGTTTACCTAATTTATCGGTTGCTAAAATATCAATACCCGCCTGATAAAAAATAAAATCGGGTTGTTCATTTACAATGATTTTTTCTAAATGGTTTTCTAAAACAGTTAGGTAAATCTCGTCGGTAGTTCCGTCTTCTAAATCAATATCTATATTTGATTGTTCTTTTTTAAACGGATAATTGCTTTTTCCGTGCATAGAAAAAGTAAAAACATGCGGATTGTTTTTAAAAATTTCGGCAGTTCCGTTTCCTTGATGCACATCTAAATCAACAATTAAAATTTTAGAAGCTTTATTGTATTTCAATAAATAAGCTGCCGCGACAGCCTGATCGTTCAACATACAAAAACCCTCGCCATGACCAGAAAAAGCATGATGCGTGCCCCCGGCAATGTTAAAAGCTACTTTTTGGGTAAAAGCATTTAAAGCTCCGTCAATGGTACCTTGAACCAAAGTAAGTTCCCGGTCAATTAATTGTTGGCAATGCACAAAACCTGTTTTTCTACGCTCTTTATCGGTTAACTGCAATTGCGTGTAGCGGTTTACATAATCGGGGTTGTGTGCCAAATAAATATCTTGTAAAGAAGCTTGTGCGGGTTTAAAAAAACAATCTTCTGTAACAATACCTTCTAACAACAATTGTTTGGGTAACAACTGGTATTTTTCCATAGGAAACCGATGATTTTCTGGAACAGGATGATTGTATATAGAATGAAACGCTATGGAGAACATTTTGTTTTTTTACAAAGGTAATTCGATTTTTTTAGTAGCTTTATCTAATAACATTTTTTAAACATGAGAACCAATATTTTATATTTAATACTTTTCAGTTTTATTAATATTTTTTCGGTTCAAAGCCAGTTCATTGCAATCTTCCCTGGTTTAGAGCCTAGTGAAGACTATTTTGATGTTAGAGATTATAAATTAGAATATAATAATAAAATAAAAGAAAAATTATTTGATGGTCTGGCAGATAAATATAAGGTTCGAATGTTAGTTACTCCGTCTTTTGATTCAGAGTACATATTTCAAATAGATGAAATAATAAAAGATTATCAGTTTGAAAAATATGTAGTACGTTTTAATCAAGTGAAATCAAACATTTGGTATGCCAAAGATTATAAAAGGTTAAAGGTTGAAAAAGCTGAAGCCTCTATGAGTGAAGATGATATTCAATTATTAACAGATGCTTTTGCCGCGATTGTAGATAAAGCTAGGTACGAGAAAAGCAATATGATTATAAACGATGGTACAAATTATCTACTAAGTGTTTGGGACGATCATGGTTGGAGAAGCGGAAATGTAAGATCTCCCAACGAAAAAGAAATAAACGAACTTATTGATGTTGTTGAAAATTTAATAAAACAAACCCAATCAAAACGAATTATAAAGATTTCTGATTCTGATGAAAATACACTCAATAAAATTATTAATGATTCTCAAAGACAACCAACTTCTGCAGATTATGAACTTGTAAGTAGAATTATTAAAGTTATTGAAGACAATGAGAGTGAATATTGCTCGAAATTAAAAGATGATAACATAAAGTATATTGAAGGTGCATTACATGAAATTAGAGATACTGCAGCTAAAAATTTAGCATATCATGAATTCAACAAACAAAAATTGAAAACGCTTATTCAATATTATTTAGAAGAGTACGTTTCATTCAATACTTTTTCTGGTTATTATGAAGATGTTGAACCTCCTAAAGATTTTATCTTTGAAAAAGAAGAAAATATTAAAAACAACATTTTTCAACTTATCTTAAAGGAGTTTGATTAATATCAATACAATAAATCTACTCATTCAAAATATCCTGAAATAAATCAAAAAAGCGACCCATATCAATACCATCAACCAAACCGTGATGCGCAAATAAGGCAACATTAAAAAACTTTCGGTCGTTTTTATCAATCATTTTACCAATAGAAACTTTGGGCGAACTATCGGGATGTTTAAATCCACGTGCATGCGTTAACGAAGTAAAATTCACCCAGGGAATAGCAGAAAAATGAATAATATTATCACCGTAATCGTCTTTTGTAAGCAAAGTGGCGGTTTGTTGTACGCGTATTATTTCTTTTTTTACCAATTCTTGAAAAATGGTAAAATCGCTATGATAGATAATATGCGAAAATCCAAAGGTTTCGTTTTCTTTCAAAACCGTCGATGAAGCATCAATCCGATCGTGCTGAAAAACCTTTCCGTTATCAATTCGCAACTTAAAAGCCGGCAATTCATTTATAGTTTTCAACGTAGCGTACAAATAGTAAATAAAAAACGATGTTTTTAATTCCTTTGCTTTTTTGTAGGCTTGGGTTACATCCATTTCAACAGTTAAGCCGTAAAAAGGTTCGTCCATTGCCGAGAAAAATTCAAAATGACTTTTGCGTTTCCAGGTATCTAAATTAATTTCGGTTTTCATAAATTCAATAAATCTATAAGTTCACTTGCTTTTTCAACAGCGTAAAAATGGTTGTGCACAATTTCATGGTCAATACGTTCGTGTGCCCAAGTGGTGTGAAAAGGCACATGCACGGCGGTTGCACCAATGTTTAAAACCGGCAAAACATCAGACTTTAGCGAGTTTCCGATCATTAAAAAGTTTTCGGGTTCAATTTCCAAACGTTTCAACAGCTTTTCGTAATCTAATTCTTCCTTTTCAACCATTACTTCGATATGATGAAAATAAGCGCCCAAACCCGATAAATGCAACTTACGGTGTTGGTCTTTTAAATCGCCTTTTGTAGCCACGACCAATTTGTAATTTCCGTGTAGCTTTTTCAAGGTTTCTTCAATATCGTCTAACAAAACCACAGGCTTGTTTAATAATTCCTTGCCAATTTCAATGATTTTCTCCATTACTTTGGTCGATACCGTGTGGTTCGAAACCTCGTAAGCCGTTTGCACCATCGATAAAACATACCCTTTAATGCCGTAACCGTACAACGGCAAATTATCAATCTGCGTTTTAAATAATGCCTGCACCAAACTTTGTTTCGATAAATAATCGCTCATTAAAGCACAAAATTTTTCTTCGGCTTCGTCAAAATAAGGCTCGTTAATAAACAGCGTATCGTCTGCATCAAAAGCAATAACTTGGATGTTTTTAATCATTGGGTGAAAGTTTCCTCAAAGATAAAACCTAATAAATTTCTATCCTTCAAAATTGGTGTTTTTGTTAAAAAAAATCGACCAATAATTAAATTTTGTACATTTAATAGAAAAAGAGAAACTATGAAAAATGTAATTAAACAAGAAATGCAGCAGCTAAATTACGAAGATATAGCTGCTTTGGTAACCACAGGTGCAGCGGCAGGTATTGCCGTAACAAAAATTACAGGACATTCAAAATCATTGGGTGCGGCTGTTGGTGTTGGCTTAAGTATGTTGTTTTACGGAATTTTGAAGAGAATTTAATCTTTATTTTAAGTATTTTTAATTCTGTTATATATAATTGATTGAGCTATTTGAAATTTAATTATATTTATCACTAATTTAGTAAAAATCAGTTGTATATGATGGGTTTTAAAAATTTGGTGCTAATGTTCGGTGGATCATTATGTGCGTGGATGTGTGGATGTGATGATAATGACGATTATGTTCCATCTGAACCAGAAAATAAGGTGTCAGTATTAATTGTTGATGATTTAACCAATAATTTCGAGGGCGGAAAGGTTTATCATTATCATGAACATTATCCAACGTATAATTTAACGGTTGAAAATATTCCGCCGGCTGATGTAGGATATATTAAGGTTCATTATACCGAAGGAAATCAGTTGATTTATCATGCAACGCAGGTTTTTATGGGTAGTGGAGAAATAATTGTTCCAAACCCGATAACGCCTCCGCAAGATTTTGACCGAGTTCTAACCGAAGATTTTATGGCGTTACCGAATGACGCTGTGGAATTAACAAATGCACCGTCGCCAGCCGGTAAAGCACAGGAAAAATGGGCACAAATTCAAAATTTGGAAGTTGTTCGCTATGCCTTGCAAAACAGCAATGGTAAAGTGCATTATTTTAGGCAGGTTTTTGATTCTGGTTTGGTAGAAAACGCCAAATGGATTTTTATTGTAAAAAATTAAGGTTGCCAAGTGCAGCCTTTTTTATTGATTTTCTAAAATAAACTTTTATTTTAGCAGTTAAAACAAACTAAAACTTTCAACTTTGGAACAAACAACAACAGACAACACCTTAAAGCGCGGGTTGTCTAACCGCCATATTCAGCTAATTGCGTTGGGTGGTGCTATTGGTACCGGCTTATTTTTAGGAATTGGACCGGCAGCCGTTTTAGCAGGACCATCGGTTATTTTTGGATATGCCTTTGCAGGAATCATCGCTTTTTTTATTATGCGTCAGTTGGGAGAAATGGTGGTAGAAGAGCCTGTTTCGGGATCTTTTTCGCATTTTGCCTATAAATATTGGGGTTCGTTTGCGGGTTATGCTTCGGGTTGGAATTATTGGATTTTGTATATTCTGGTTTCCATGTCTGAATTAACCGCCATTGGAATTTACGTACAATATTGGTGGCCCGAAATTCCTTTGTGGGCATCAAGCACTTTTTTCTTTTTGGCAATTACGGCGTTGAATTTAGGTTCAGTAAAAATGTTTGGCGAAGCCGAGTTTTGGTTCTCCATTATTAAAGTAGTTGCTATTGTTGCAATGATTGTTTTTGGAACGTATTTATTGATTTCGGGAACGGGCGGCGAACAAGCAAGTATATCAAACCTGACAAATAACGGCGGATTTTTCCCGAAAGGCTGGTTCGAAAAAACAGAAAGTGGTTATCAGGGATTATTGTCGGTTATGGCAATTATCATGTTTTCATTCGGAGGTTTGGAACTGATTGGAATTACAGCTGCCGAAGCCGAAAATCCGGAAAAAAACATTCCAAAAGCCACAAATCAGGTTATTTACCGAATTTTGATTTTCTATGTTGGAGCCTTAATCATCCTTTTTTCGCTTTCGCCTTGGGAAACCATCACCACAAAAACAAGTCCGTTTGTTACCGTTTTCGATAATTTAAAAGGAATGCATTTTAACTTTTTCGGAACCGATGTTTCTGCAACAAACCTAATTGCAAATGCCTTAAACTTAATTGTTTTAACGGCAGCCTTATCGGTTTACAACTCATCGGTTTATAGCAATAGCCGTATGTTGTTTGGTTTGGCAGAACAAGGCAATGCACCTAAATTCTTGTTGAAGTTGAACAAAAGTTTTGTGCCAACGCGTGCCATCATCGTATCAAGTTGTTTTTCAGCAATAACTATTTTATTCAATTATTTCAAGCCAGATGAATCTTTTGAAGTTTTAATTTATTTGGTAGTTGCATGTCTAATTATCAATTGGATCATGATCTCGTTTACACATTTAAAATTCAGAAAAGCAAAAGATTTAGCCCGAATCAAAACGAAGTTCCCTTCTTTTATATATCCTGTTTCAAATTACATTTGTATTGTGTTTTTATTGGGAATTTTAGCAATTATGAGTATTACGGGTATGCACGTTTCGGTAATTTTAATTCCGGTTTGGTTGGTTATTCTGTTTGTAACTTATCAAATTGTTCAAAAAAACAAACAGCAGAAATTAATGTAAGTTAACGTGTATTGCCAAAGTATTTTATAATTTTAAAGAAGAACATAAAACTAAAATGGTTATGGAAATCAATCACAGAAAAGAAGAAACTAAAGGTGCTTTTATCGCAACTGAAAACGGAGCTAAAGCCGGTGAAATGACTTACAGTAAAGCGGGCGATACATTAATTATTATAGATCATACCGAAGTTGATCCCGCATTTGGTGGTCAAGGAGTTGGAAAAAAGATGGTTTTAGCAGCTGTTGATTTCGCTCGAGAAAACAACATTAAAATTCTGCCTTTATGTCCGTTTGCTAAAGCAGCATTCGATAAAGATACAACTATTCAAGATGTACTTTAAGCATTAAAAATATTTGAAAGCAGTTCTTCGGAACTGTTTTTTGTTTATTCTCATTATATTTATAAAAATTTCAATACATGAAACAGCTTTTCTCTTCATTATTTATTTGTGCTTTCCTGATGCTTTCTTGTAAAAAGAATACTCCGGAAACCACTATCCAGCCAGAACAAAATCAAAAAACATTAAAATTAGAATTAGCCGAAGCACAAAAGATCATCGCGCTGCCATTAAATTGTTTAGAGGTTGAATATCCGAATAAATTGGGACAGGTTTTAAAATCATCAGAAGAATTGAAATCACCTAAACAATTACGACCAATTTTTTACGGTTGTTTCGATTGGCATTCGTCGGCACATGGATATTGGTCGGTTGTAAAATTAGTAAAGCAGTTTCCGGAATTAGATCAAGACAAAACGATCGATCAGTTGCTTTCAAAGGTATTTACAGATGAAAATGTATCTATAGAAAAATCTTTTTTTGATCAACCACACAACAAAACGTTTGAAAGAACCTATGGTTGGGCATGGTTTTTTAAGTTACAAGAAGAATTATATACCTGGAAAGACAACCCGAAAGCACAGCAATGGTACAAAACATTGAAACCGCTAGAAAACGTTTTTGTTGAACGATATTTGGAATATCTGCCAAAATTAAATTACCCAATTAGAACCGGGACTCACGACAACACGGCTTTTGGAATGGCGTTGAGTTTGGAATATGCACAAACGGTTGGCAACACTAAATTAAAAGATGCGATTACCGCAAAAGCTAAAGAATTATACACGAACGATGCCAACTGCCCGATTGCTTACGAACCAAGCGGTCACGACTTTTTATCACCTTGTTTGCAGGAAGCGTGGTTGATGAGTAAAGTGTTGCCACAAACCGATTACAAGGCATGGTTACAGAAATTCTTGCCGCAATTGTTTGATAAGAATTTTGATTTAGAAGTTGGTAAAGTTTCCGACAGAACAGACGGACATTTGGTACATTTAGACGGATTGAACTTTAGCAGAGCAACTTGTTTGTTTGAAATTGCCAAAGTATTGCCTGAACTAAACCATTTAAAGCCTATTGCTGAAAAGCATTTTAATACTGCTTTTCCAAACATATCAAACGATGATTATATGGGAAGCCATTGGTTAGGAAGTTTTGCTTTGCAGGCTTTGGATGCGCAGTAAGAAGTTTTATTTGATGAAACAATTAAAGACTCGCTTGTCATCCCGACGAAGGAGGGATCTATATATTATCATTTAGAAAATCCCAATTAGGATTGAAATTTTCGATTAATTGTATTTTCTTCTCTTTTCTCCATCCTTTTAGTTGTTTTTCACGAGCAATTCCTTGAGATATATCATGGAAGTGTTCAAAGTAGATTAAATAGAAACATTTATATTTTGATGTAAAAGTATTGGTTTGACCATTTTTGTGCCAATACAATCGGTGTTTTAAATCATTAGTAACTCCAATGTATAAAACAGTTTTTGCTTTATTTGTCAGAATATAAACGTAATAATTGTGAGTCCCGAGTAGCTTATTCATATCAGCATAAATATAAAAAGATTTTTCGACTTCACTTCGTTTCGCTCAAAATGACAATATATAACAAAAAAACGCAAACCATTCGGTTTGCGTTTTGTATTTATAAAATAAGGAAATTAACCTATTGTTGCTCCGTTATAAACTCCGGCTTCATCAGGGTTTACAAACACCAATTTACCTTCTTTGGTTTCGGTTAGTAAAAGCATCCCTTCGCTGTTTACGCCTCGTAAAGCTCTTGGAGCTAAGTTTACTAAAACGGTAACTTGTTTGCCAATGACTTCTTCTGGTGTAAAATGTTCTGCAATTCCTGACACAATGGTACGCACATCGATACCTGTATCAACCTTTAAAACCAATAATTTGTTGGCTTTTGGCATTTTTTCTGCTTCAATGATTGTTCCTACACGTAAATCAATTTTTGCGAAATCTTCGAATTGTGTCGTTTCTTTTTGAGGTTCTGCCGTTTTTGCTTCGGCTGCATTTGCCAGTTTTGTAGCTTCCAATTTATCTATTTGTTTTTGAATTTCTTCGTCTTCAATTTTCGCAAACAATAATTCTGCCTGACCAATTATGTGACCTGCCGCAATTAAGTCTGATGTTTCTGAAACTTTATTCCAAGCAATAGCATCAGCAATGTTCAACATGTTTTTAAGTTTCGCTGCCGAAAATGGTAAAAACGGTTCAGCCAAAGTAGATAACGCCGCAGCAATTTGCAATGCCACATACATTTGTGTTTTTACACGTTCTTCATCGGTTTTAATTAGTTTCCAAGGCTCTTCGTCAGCTAAATATTTATTTCCTAAACGTGCTACATTCATTAATTCGCCTAACGCTTCGCGGAAACGGTAACGCTCAATCGAGCTTTCAATAACTGCCGGATACGCTTTTAATTCTGCCAACGTTTGTTCATCAACCTGATTAAAAGTATTTGGAGCAGGAATAATTCCGTTGTAATATTTATTGGTTAAAACCACCACACGGTTAATGAAATTCCCAAAAATAGCAACCAATTCGTTATTATTTCTAGCCTGGAAATCTTTCCATGTAAAGTCGTTATCTTTTGTTTCAGGTGCATTTGCCGTTAATGTATAACGCAATACATCTTGTTTTTCAGGAAAATCAACCAAATATTCATTCAACCAAACTGCCCAGTTTTTAGAAG
>CAMLFV010000003.1 GCA_946479395.1 uncultured Flavobacterium sp.
ATAAACTTTGACAAAAATACAACATAAGGCCCATTAAATAAAGCTTAATAAAAACCAAAACTTAATTTATAACAATTCTAAATAAATTCATAAATTCTATATTGATGAATATTTTTTAATTTTGTCTAAAAATTTACTCATTATGAATAATTTAAGAACTTATAAAGTTTTCATTATATTTATTTTAACAGTTTTTGTTCAACAGAATACTAAAGCACAAATTAATGTTATTGAAAACGCCGACCAAAAAACCATTGATTTGCTTTTAGAACGCAAAATGAGCCAAAACAATCAGTTTTCGCTTTACACAAACTATTCGGTACAACTTAAAAACGGTGCAAAAGAAGAAGTTGAAACGCTTTATAAAGATTTCACAATTCAGCACCCGGAAATTGATGCGACTATTATTTACGCCAACCCAAAATTTAAATTGGTTGTAGGTAATTACAAGAATAAGATAGAAGCAGAATATTTGTTAAAAAAAATTGCGGGGAAATATCCGGATGCATTTGTGGTTAAGCTTAAGAAATAAGATTGAAACTTTCAACAAGCTTGAACTGACACATTTTGATATAGGTTAGTTCAAAAAATAAAATAAGCAGCACAAAAGTGCTGCTTGGTCATTTTAATTAGGGTTGTTGATTGGTTGTATTATTTTTAAGGCTTGATTAATAATAGCGATGTGGTATTTTTTAACCAGTTGTATTTTTTATCAATCATGTTACGCCACGATTTTACGGTTGTAAGAATAAGATCCTGTTGTTGGATTAAATTCAAGTCGATTTCCGTATCAGACAAAACAGAAATGTGATTTGGCTTTGCTTGTTCTATTAAACGAATTTCTTCCTTAATAAATGTGTTCGTTTTTAAATGTCCTTTGATATCCATTATTACAATCTGCGAATCGTTATTCTGAATAAACTTCAATATAAACGGAATTAACTTTTTATCGCTTTCATGGAAAAACGGAACAAAAATCTTATTTACTTCATCCAGATTTTTATCGATAAAAATTCCGACAGGGATTTTTGAATTAGTAATTACATAACGCGTTTGATCATCGAACGGAGAATAATCAAAGAATTTCTCTTTACCTATTACTTTATCAACAATGATTTCGGGATTTACAATTCGGGTTGTAAATCCTAACAACCTTCCTAAAATAGTTCCATCGTAAATAGACGAGCCCAATTCCATTAAAACTAAATCGTAATTGCCTTTATGAGCAACATCAACAATTTCGGAACTTATATCATACGATACTTTATAAAGATTAATTAGCTTTTGATTTATTTTATGCGCATCTTCTTCTATTGGCGTAAAAACTTTTTCTTCGTATTTTTTGTCAAGTACATCAACATCGCTGCTATTCACCAAATGAAGTGCCGTAACCACCGAATTTTCTTGTTGATTTTTTGTAAAAGTATTGGCAATTTTTAATAGATTTTTACCCGCGTTTGTTTTATCAAAATAAAACAGAATTTTAAATTTGGTTTCGTTTAAAATTTCTTCCGCTTTTATGGTTTTATCTTTAAACATTTTGTTTATAAAATCTAAAGACGGTCCGGTCATAAAAGTAGTTACTAATGCCATAATTACCATCATGGCGAAAACTTCGGGCGTTAAAACTCCCAATTCGTAACCAATGTTCAAGGCAACCAGTTCCATTAATCCGCGGGTATTCATTAAAGCACCAATGGTTAAACTATCTTTCCAATTTTGACCAACAAATTTTGCAGCAATAGAACTACCAACAAACTTACCTATTACGGCTACCAGAATAATGATTCCGGTCATTTTCCATAATTCAATATCGTTTAGCAGACCAATCTCGGTTCGTAAACCTGTAAACACAAAGAAAAGTGGCAAGAATAAAATAACGGCTACGTCTTCTACTTTCTCAACAAATATGTGACGAAACTTATGATTATCGGGCATAATTGCACCCGCCATGAAAGCTCCGAACAATGCATGGATACCAATGATTTCTGTAAGATACGATGATAAAATCAGTACCAATAAAAATATAGCAACAACCGGCTTGCTTAAGGTTTTGCTGTTTGAATTTAAATTACCTATGTGTTTTAAGAACGGACGTACCAACTTTAACATGACTACCACGTAAATTATTGAAAGTGCAATTACGTACAACGCACTTACAAACGAACCCGCTTTTACAATGGCAATTACCACTGCCAAAATACACCAAGCTGTGATATCGTCTGCAGCTGCCGATGTTAACACCACTGTTCCCAGCTTTGTTTTCTGAATACCGCGCTCTTGTACAATACGTGCCAACACGGGAAAAGCCGTGATACTCATTGCAATTCCCATAAAAAGGGCAAACGATAAAAAGTTGATTCCGTCTGGAGCATAGTTAGTGTAAGTAAAATATGCGAAAACCATTCCTAAAGCAAACGGAATTACAATACTGGCGTGGCTTATTACAACAGCTTCGTGCGCTTTACTTTTAAGGACTTTTAAATCGAGTTCCATTCCAATGACGAACATAAAAAGAATTAATCCCACTTGACTTAGAATTTGTAAATTACCTAAAGATGCTGTTGGAAATAAAATAGCTGACGCTTCGGGAAAATACATTCCAAACAATGACGGACCCAAAAATATACCAGCGATAATTTCGCCAATAACTGCGGGTTGCCCTATTTTATTAAAAAGCCAACCAAAAATACGCGCTGCTATTACAATGGCAATAATTTGCAGTAACAACAATGCCAACGGATGATGGAGATTATTTATAAACGAATCTAAAAATTCCTGCCAATCGTTTTTATCTGAAGCTACATTTTTAACATCAACTTCCAGATATTTCCCTCTATTTACTGTTAGATACATTATAAAGGAAAAAACAACAATTACAGCCCCGTAAAAAATAGAATTCTTGTACTTGCGCATTATGTATCTTTTTAATTTCAGACAAAAGTCTAAAACCTAATGTAAATACGTGTTTACATTGTAAAATAAAACGCAGATAATGTAACGAAACCTAGAAAAGTTGTAATGAAGATTTTAAACCAAAACAGGTAGCAGTAAAAAAATATTTTATTTGAACGACTCATCGCTTCGAGTAATGAAACGAGGTGAAATGCATCGAGAAGTTCTCGACAGGCTCGAACTGACGACGATCCAACAAATTTTAAAAGATCTACAACATCATTAAAAATTCGTTTCTAAAGTTGATACCTATGGTAAATGTTTTTGGTTTACCATCGATTAAAACTTTAGATACAATTTCATCGTGCGAATAGTAGTTTACACAATTCATGGCAATAATTTCGCGCTTGTTAATGCGTGTAAATTTTTTAGGAGGAAGGATTTCTTTCAGTTTTTCGAAGGAATTATTTTTAACCAACAGCGTGGTTTCATCTTTAAAATGAATGATTTTATCGCGACTGTCCACATCGGAAACCGTGATGTAAAAAACATCGTTTGTGTTGATGATGCTTTTTCCTTTTTCGGAATTAAGCGTAATGTATTCCGAAACTTGTTTGGTTTCCTTTGTTAGCTTTTCAATTTTACGGAATACTTTTTCCAATCGATCTTTTTGTACCGGTTTGGTAATATAATCAATCGCTTCCAAATCAAAAGCTTCCACTGCAAAATCGCGATAGGCTGTTGTAAAAACAATGTGTTTATCAGACAATAAATTGGCAATCTGCAAGCCGTTTATCGATGGCATTTCGATATCGGAAACACAAACATCAAAATTTAATTCATCTTTTTCCTGAATAAATTTTTCGGCGTTATTGTAGGCTTTCACCACCTCAACTCCGTTAATCTGCTCGCACAACAACTTTAAATATTGCAGGGCAAGCAATTCATCATCTAACAAAACACAGCGCAGCATTATTCTTCTAATTTAATTTTTAACGATACAGAATAAGCCTGATCGTGGATACTTTTTTGCAGTTTGTATCGATCTTTATACAGATGCTTCAATCGTTTTTCCAAACTGCTTACACCAATACCGCCACTTGTTTTAGCCAACGGAGTTTGAACCGATATTTTGTTGGAAACCGAAAGCGTAAAATAACCGTTATTCAGTTCCACAACAATAGAAATAAAGGAATCGTTGTTTTGGGTATCGGCATGTTTAAAGGCGTTTTCAATTAAATCGATCGCCACTAAAGGTGCTATTACTTTTCGTTCTAAAAACGGATCACGGTCATCGATCAAAATCTTGGTTCGCAAATCAAAAAGCGGACTTAATTTTATTTTATTGATCTCGATTAAACTCTTTATAAAATTGATTTCATCGCGCGGAGTTACCAATTGTTTGGGTGTTTTGTACAACACATAATCTAACACATTCGATAATTTTTCAATGGTGTAATACGATTGATACACGTGCGATTGTATCGAATTTAAAACATTTTTAAAAAGATGCTGGTTTAAACGGCTATCGATATTTTCCAGCTCGATATTTTCGTACTTACGTTCTAAATATCCGGTTGATTTATGGTAATCGTCGATCGTTTGCTTGTATTTGCGCATTCTGAACCAGAAATAGCCAACAGCAACTATCAACGCTAAAATTATATAATCTTTAAAACCCATTAGTCGTTTAAAACAATTGGTTTAGCAGGTGTTTTTGTGCTTACATCCATCACCGGAACCAAACCTTCTGATGGCATGTAAATGATTTGAGGTAAATCGCCTTTATCGGCTAACTTTTCTAACGTTCTAATAAACAAATATTGGTTGTATGTGGTGTTTAATGTTCCGTTTTCTAACTTCATAGCTTCTGCCATACCGCGTGCACGTTCCACTTCTGCCTGGGCATTCAGTTTTTCGGCTTCTAAACGGGCTTTAGCTTCTTCAATTAAAATTTTACGGTTTTGTTCTGCCTTTGCCATTTCTGCTTTTCCAGCCATTTCCTGTTGCCAAACGTTATAAACCGGCAAACCAACCATTAATACCACAACCAAAATTGCAATGAATGCAAATACTATTACTAATGCTTTTGAATTTTTCATAATTAATCTAAAACTCCTTTAAATGTAATGCCTAAAGATACAACATAATTTGAAAAATCGCTTGGTTTAGAAAATGAACCGTTCCCAAACACATTTCTGTAGCCCACTTTCGCCGTAAGAAACATGAAGGCGGTTTCGTTAGCATCCAAAGGCAACAAGCTGTAAGATACATCTGCATAAGGTGTTAATGTGTAGTAAGAATCGGTTTTCAACTTGCGGGGAATTTGACTGCTGTAGCCAATTCCTGAATCAGGATCGTACTGTATTACTTCTTTTGATTCGTTTCTGTTGCGAAGTATGTTTAAAAGAATTCCGTTCGAAAATCCAAAACTCAAAGTCAACTTCTCTGTATTCACAATATCATACTGCAACGGAATACTAAAACTGTACATATTAATCAGTGTGCGATCGGTATCAAATCCAAACCCGTGATTGTATTTTGGACTGACGATATTTAGACTTAATCCGCCCGAAAAAGCATCAGTAAAATAATAGCGTCCCGTAAGATCCAAACCAATTTTATTTTTGTTGAATGCAGGCATTGTAGTAGCACCAATTGTTACTGCCATATCGTTTTGCTGCGATTGTGCGAACGTTATTTGTGCGAATAAAATTGCTGATAAAAGTATAAAGTGTTTCATAATAATTGGTTTTTAAAATTAATCTAACGCTCCTTTAATCGTGAAACCTAAAGATATTATATAGTTTCTAAAATCGCTTGGTTTAGTAAAATCGCCCTTACCAAAAGTAAACTGATAACCCGCATTTCCGGTAACATATATTGCGGTATTGCTTTTAGGATCGATATTTGCCAATTTTACAGATAAATCAATATTTGGCGTTAACGAAAAGTAGGCATCACGGTTTAAACGAACCGGAGTTTTAATAACCGTTGTTACGCCCGTTTCTTCATCGTAATGTTCCTCAACTTTTAATTGATTTTTATCGCGTAACGTACTTAAAGAAAGTCCCGGAGAAACGCCCATTCCAATCTGAACTTTGTCTTTATTAACTACATCGTACTGCAATGGCACGTTAATGCCTAAATAATGTACAATAGAATTATCGGTATAATACCCAAAACCGTGTGTAAACTTATCGTTTGTGTAAACATAGTTGTTTCCAATAGAGAAAGCATCGGTTAGGTAATATCTTAAACCGACTTCGGCACCTAAACGGTTGTTGTTAAAAACAGGTAAAACGGTTGCTTTGGCAGTAAAAGCCAAATCGTTTTGTTGCGATTGTGCAAACGTTATTTGGGCGAATAATAAGGCTGATAGAAGTAGTAGTTTTTTCATGATGTTCTATTTTTCTTCTGCCAATACAAAAAGCAAGCCAAAAAGAAAACCGCTCGGTTTATTGAGCGGTTTTGTATTATTTTTTTTCGAATTGATCTTAACACATCGTCGCTTCGAGTAACGATAAGCAGTGAAGTGTATCGAGAAGTTCTCGACAAGCTCGAACTGACGACACTAATCTTTAAAACCCAGCCAAATTGATGATTTTTCCAGGAACGATAATTACTTTTTTAGGTGTTGCGCCTTGTAATTGTGCTTGTGTGCGTTCATCGTTCATAATGATTTCTTCTATTTGTTCTGCGGTTAAATCTAAAGGCAATTCTATCTTAAAACGCATTTTTCCGTTGAACGAAACCGGATATTCTTTTGAACTTTCTACTAAATATTTCTCTTCGAATTTTGGAAATGGTTGTTGCGAAACTGAATCGGTATGACCTAACATATTCCACAATTCTTCTGCAATGTGCGGTGCATAAGGCGAAATTATAATTGCCAGCGGTTCTAAAATAGCGCGGTGATGGCATTTTTGCTGTTGCAGTTCGTTTACACAGATCATAAACTGAGAAACCGATGTATTAAACGAGAAATTCTCGATATCTTCGGTTACCTTTTTAATTGTTTTATGTAACGATTTATACATTTCAGCCGTTGGTTCGTCGTTAGTAACAATCAATCCGTTATCGTCTGCATACAAACGCCATAGTTTTTTAAGGAAGCCAAATACGCCTGTAATTCCAGCGGTATTCCAAGGTTTTGCTTGCTCTAACGGACCTAAAAACATTTCGTATAAACGCAACGTATCTGCACCGTATTCGTTACATATATCATCTGGGTTTACTACATTGTACCAACGTTTAGACATTTTCTCAACCTCTCGACCAACATAGTATTTCCCGTTCTCTAATATAAATTCTGCCTCTTTAAATTCAGGAATCCAATTTCTTAATCCTTCAATATCAATTTCATCAGAAGCATTCACTAAATTCACATCAACTCGTATTTCTTCAACTTCATAATCGCCTTTAAGATTTTTAGAAACATACTTATTAGTTCCAGAAACTCTGTAAACAATTGCACTCATTCCCAAAATCATTCCTTGGTTGATTAGTTTTTGGAACGGTTCTTCGGTTGGTACAATTCCCATATCTTTTAAAAACTTGTTCCAAAAACGCGAGTATAATAAATGTCCCGTTGCATGCTCGCTTCCGCCAATATATAAATCTACATTTTGCCAGTAATCAATAGCTTCTTTTGATGCAATTTCGTTTTCGGCATCAACATCCATATAACGCAACCAATACCACGACGAACCTGCCCAACCCGGCATGGTGTTTAGTTCTAACGGGAAAATGGTTTGGTTCTCGTCTCTCGACTCCGCTCGAGATGACACGTTTTGCATGACAAGATCGGTTGAAACAACTTTATTGTTTACCGTATCCCAAGCCCAATTGGTAGCGTTTCCTAAAGGCGGCTGACCGTCTTCGGTTGGTAAATATTTTTCAACTTCTGGTAATTCAATCGGTAAATATTTCGGATCGATCATTTTAGGTAATCCGTTCACGTAATAAACCGGAAAAGGCTCACCCCAATAACGCTGACGCGAAAAAACAGCATCGCGCAAACGGTAATTCACTTTTGCTTTCCCCTGCCCTATTTTTTCTAATTCTTCAATAGCTTTTTTAGTCGCTGCCTTATAATCCATTCCGTTTAAAAAATCGGAATTCTGTAATTCAAAACCAGCTTTTTCAGTGTACGCTTCTTCAGAAATATCTTTATCAAAAATATTAATTATTTCGGGCATTCCGTTTTGGTTGGCAAAATGTTTTGCAAAGGCATAATCGCGCTCATCGCCACACGGAACCGCCATTACCGCACCTGTACCGTATCCTGCCAAAACATAATCGCCAATCCAGATTGCAACCGGTTTTTTGGTAAAAGGATGTTCTGCATACGCACCGGTAAACACACCCGAAATGGTTTTAACATCTGCCATACGCTCTCGTTCTGAACGTTTTGATGTTGCTTCGATATACGCCTCAACAGCCGCTTTCTGTTCGGGAGTTGTAATAGCAGCAACCAATTCGTGTTCTGGAGCCAAGGTCATAAAATTCACTCCGAAAATAGTATCAGGGCGGGTTGTGAAAACTTCTATGTCGAATGTCGAATGTCCAAAGCCTTTAACGTCTTGTCCTTCGACTTTTGACTTTTGACTTTTGACTTTAAAAGTTACCGATGCTCCAACCGATTTTCCGATCCAGTTACGTTGTGCTTCTTTGATAGATTCGCTCCAATCAATGGTATCCAAACCTTGTAACAAACGTTCTGCATAAGCCGAAATACGCATGCTCCATTGGGTCATTTTTTTACGGATTACCGGATGTCCACCACGTTCTGATACGCCGTTTACAATTTCATCATTCGCTAAAACCGTTCCCAATGCAGGACACCAGTTTACTTCGGTTTCAGCCAAATAGGTCAATCTGTATTTTAATAAAATTCTTTCTTGATCATCAGCAGAAAAAGTATTCCATTGATCAGCAGAAAAGACTTCGATATTTTCATCGGATACTGCATTTACATTCGCATTTCCTTCTTTCGAAAATAAATCAACCAACGTAGAAATACTTTCAGCTTTATCGGTATTTTTATTGTACCATGAATTAAACAACTTAATAAAAATGCGCTGTGTATGCTTGTAATATTCTGGGTTAGATGTACGTACTTCTCTACTCCAATCAAACGAAAAACCAATCTTATCTAACTGTTCACGATAGCGTTTAATATTGGTTTCGGTTGTGACCGCCGGATGTTGCCCTGTTTGTATCGCGTATTGTTCTGCCGGCAAACCAAAAGAATCGTACCCTTGCGGATGCAATACATTAAAACCTTGGTGACGCTTGTATCGTGCATAAATATCAGAAGCTATGTAACCTAGCGGATGCCCAACATGTAAGCCCGCACCCGATGGATACGGAAACATATCTAACACATAATATTTTGGTTTTGTTGATTGATTTTCTGCTTTGAAGGTATTATTATCGCTCCAGTATTTCTGCCATTTGGCTTCTATTTCGTTTGGATTGTATTTCATTTTGTAAGCCTGTGATTTTTAACGATTACAAAATTACTTTAATTTCTTTAGATTACTAATTTTTTATTATATTAACCAAACGTAGAAATTAATCTTGATTAATTTTAAGCAATAATTTTTTTTATACATTTGATTTTATCAAAAAAAAACTTAACATACTTGATTTTACAAAAAAACTTAATTATTTTAGAAAAAATTATTATTCCAAAAATGAATATCATAAAATAATACTAAAAACCATTGAATATGACCACGACATTTAAACCTATAGAAAAAGAAGATATCGCACATTTAGTTTTTCCTACAACAGATGTTTTAACTGACAAGCATGAAATTTTTCAGCGTAAGCAAGATCTGGAAAAAGCAATGGCTATGGGAAATACCGATCACGTAAAAATTGAAATTTTCTTTGAAGACGATTCAAACCAATTGGTAACAAACACCACCGTTTGGGCAGTAACGCCAGAGCATTTGGTGCTTAAAAAAGGAGTGACCATACCGGTGAACAGAATTTACCGAATTATATAATGAATTTTTAAATCGATGACTTTCATCGATTTTTTTATTTTACAAACTACTTTTACGTATTAACATAATTTTAGGTAGCTTTATATTTAAATTGTTTGTTATCTTTACCCTTTAAAAATTAAATTTATGGCTACAGCGTACGAAAAATATCAAAAGCGCAGATTAATATCGTCTTACTTTTCGGTTATTTTAAGTATTTTTTTAGTGTTATTTTTGTTGGGATCATTAGGAATGTTCGTTATTAATTATGAAAAAATATCGAACAATTTTAAAGAAAACATTCCAATGTCTATCTACTTTAAAGAAAATGTGAACGAAACACAGCTTACAGCCTATCAAACCGAATTAGGTCAACAGAAATTTATTAAAGACCTTACATTTGTTCATAAAGATTCGGCAGCAAACGCACACCAGAAAACAATTGGCGAAGATTTCGTTAAGTTTTTGGGTTTCAATCCGCTACAACATTCGTTCGATTTGCATTTTAACGGAGCTTATGTGGAGCAAGATTCTATTAAAGATATTGAAATCAGTATAAAAGAAAACCCGTTGGTTGATGAAGTTGTTTACGATGCGCAATTGGTTGATTTGGTAAACAAAAACATAAAAACAATCAGCTTCTGGATATTGATAATTAGTGGCGTTTTTGCTTTTATATCGATACTTTTAATTAACAGTTCGCTGCGTTTATCGATCTATTCAAAACGTTTCATCATAAAAACCATGCAAATGGTTGGTGCAACAAAATCGTTCATTCGTAAACCGTTCATTCTTACAAGTGTTAAGTTGGGAATCATCGGTTCGGTTTTGGCAATTATTGGTATTTTGGCGTTAACCGCTTATGCCGACAGCAAACTGCCAACTTTAGGACTAATGAGCGATTTACAGTCGATCCTTTTAGTATGCGGAGCCGTTTTTATTGTCGGCATCATCATTACCTACATTAGCACGTATTTTGCAACGCAACGTTTTTTAAATTTAAAATCAGACGATTTATACCTATAACTTATGGAAAATAATACCGAAAAATCATTTTTATTCAGCAAACAGAACTACATACTTTTATTGGCAGGTGTGGCAGTTATTGCTTTAGGCTTTTTATTGATGGCAGGCGGAAACAGCGAAGATCCAAATGTTTTTAATGAAGCTGTTTTTAGTTTTCGCAGAATTAAATTAGCACCAACCGTAATTTTTATTGGTTTTGGAATTTGCATTTATTCGATATTTAAAAACCCTGCAAAAAAAGCATAAACACCTTATAAATGGATTTATTACAAGCCATCATCATTGCAATTGTTGAAGGATTAACAGAATATTTACCTATTTCATCTACAGCCCACATGGGCTTTACCGCGGCTCTTCTAGGAATGGAAGAGTCTGAGTTTTTAAAGATGTTTCAGGTTTCGATACAGTTTGGAGCAATCTTATCAATTGTAGTTTTATATTGGAAAAAATTCTTCGATTTCAGCAACCTAAATTTCTACTATAAATTGGCATTTGCCGTGATTCCTGCATTGGGGTTGGGTTATTTGTTAGACGATAAAATTGAAGCTGTTTTAGGAAATCAAATAGCTATTTCAACCGTTTTGGTTTTAGGTGGAATTGTGCTACTTTTTGTAGATCGCTGGTTTAAAAATCCTAAAATTCACGATGAGAAAGAAATTTCATTTAAAACGGCAATTACTATTGGTTTTTGGCAATGTTTAGCTATGATGCCTGGAACATCGCGTTCGGCAGCATCGATCATTGGTGGTATGACACAAGGTTTAAGCAGAAAAGCAGCGGCAGAATTTTCGTTCTTTTTGGCAGTTCCAACCATGTTAGCCGTTACGGTTTACTCTATTTTTGTAAAAACTTGGGGAAAAGGAACAGCAACCGAAATGAAAGGTTACGAAATGATTTTACAGGATGATCACCACATTATACTTTTCATAATTGGTAACGTTATTGCATTTATAACTGCTCTAATTGCCGTAAAAACATTCATTGCCGTACTTACCAAATACGGATTTAAATTTTGGGGCTGGTACCGAATTATTATTGGTATTGGGTTGTTAATTTACTTTTACACGAAATAATGCAGAAGTTATCAAAGGAAGATTTTCTTGAAGGACAAGTTTTATTGATTGATAAACCTTTAACATGGAGTTCTTTTCAGGCGGTAAACAAAATAAAATACGCGTTATTAAAGAATTTGGATCTTCCTAAAAAATTCAAAATTGGTCATGCGGGAACGTTAGATCCTTTAGCATCGGGACTTTTAATTATCTGTACCGGAAAATTTACCAAACGCATTGCCGAATTGCAAGGTCAGATTAAAGAATACACCGGAACTATTACCGTTGGCGCAACAACGCCGTCATACGATTTAGAAACCGAAGTAAATCAAACGTTTCCTACCGATCATATATCGAACGAATTAATTGAAGAAACCCGTAAACAGTTTGTTGGAATCATCGATCAGTTCCCTCCTATTTTTTCGGCGTTGAAGAAAGACGGAAAACGTTTGTACGAACATGCGCGTGCGGGTGAAGAAGTTGAAATTCAATCGAGAAAAATTGAAATTATGGAGTTTGAAATTACACGTATTGCCTTACCCGAAGTCGATTTTAGAGTAGTTTGCAGCAAAGGAACTTACATTCGTTCTTTAGCTTTTGATTTTGGAAAAGCTTTAAATTCAGGCGGTTATTTAACTGCTTTACGAAGAACCAAAATTGGCGATTTTTCTGTTGCTGATGCTATTGAACCTTTAGCCTTTGAAAAAATATACAATTTAAATTTTAAAGAAGCCGAGTAAGCTTCTTTTTTACTTATGAAAAACATTCTATTCTTTTTACTTTTCTCTGTATCCGCGTTCGCTCAAAAAACTGAATTGTGGAGTGGGGATTTATTGTTCATTAACATTAATTGCGGCAGCATGTGCGATGCTATTAATGCAGTTACAAACGGTTACAAAAACAACGATTTTAACCACATGGGCTTGGTTGTTGCAACAGCAAAAAATGAATATTATGTGTACGAAGCAATTGGTACTGCCGTTGTAAAAACACCACTTAAAGATTTTTTAGCTTACACTAAAAATCCGGTTTATGTAGGTCGTTTAAAGAAAAAATACCGTTATTTTTCTGCAAAAGCCACCGAATTTTGTGAAAGCCAATTAGGCGTTCCGTACGATGATGAATTTTTGTACGATAACGGCAAATATTATTGTTCAGAATTAATTTACGATGCCTTTAAATTTGCCAATAATAACAAACCGTTTTTTAAATTGTTTCCAATGACTTACAAAGAACCAAAGTCTGACAACTTTTTTCCTGTTTGGACGGAACATTTTGCAAAACGCGGAATAGGAATTCCTGAAGGAAAACCAGGCTGTAACCCAGGCGGAATGAGCCTTGATAAAAAAATAAGATTGAAAATACTTGAAATGTAACATTGAAAAAAGGTCTGAATTTTCTCCAGACCTTTTGCTTTAAACTAATACTGCTCTAAAAAGTAGTTTAATAAATCGGTAGTTGTAACAATACCAACCAGTTCATTACCATTCTCAACAACAGGTAACGAGTGAAAAGTTTCTTTAGATAAAATTTCTACCACTTCTTTTACCGTTGTATCAGCCGTAACCGTTAGCGGAACCTTCGCCATAACCTGCGGAATTGTAAACATATCGTACACAACAGCTTCTACCGCTTCTTCCCCATCAGCAACATCTGCATAGCTTATCTTCAACAAATCTGAATAACTTAAAACACCAATGATTTTTTTTCCATCAACAACAGGAATATGTCGTATTCCATGTTTTTTAAACAAACTTTCGGCTTCGTAAAGTGATTGATTTGTTGTTAATGTTTCTAGATTTTTGGTCATGATTTGCGATACTGGAACTCTTTGTTTCATAAATTGCGTTATTTAAAATTTGATTTATCTTTAGAACAAATCTATTGCGCTTCCATCAAAAAAATCATGACAAATAACATAGCGATTTAAGTATTTTTTTCGTAAATTTAAGTAGCATAGCCCAGCGTTTCTTTTGCCGAAATTGAAACGAATTCCTAAAAATTAAACGTTAAAAACTGTTTTGTTTGATAAACTCCTTTTTATATCAATTGAAAAAACCGTAAATTTATAAGGAACAAGAAAATTATAAAGCTATGAGTTTAGAAAAATTTAAATTTTTACACCACCAAAACCAACCGTTATTAATTGCCAATACGTGGGATGCCATTAGCAGTAAAGCTGCCGAAAAAGCGGGTTTTCAGGTAATAGGAACATCAAGCCACGCTATCGCGAATATTTTGGGGTATGAAGATGGTGAGAATATTCCGTTTGAAGAAATGTTTTTAGTGATCGAGAAAATTGTAAAATCAACATCGCTTTTGGTTTCTGCCGATTTTGAATCGGGATATTCAGATGATCCGCAGCAGGTCGCCAAAAATGTTGAAAAATTGGTTGATGCAGGCGTTTTAGGAATCAATCTGGAAGACGGCTTAACAAATGGAAAAGACCGATCTTTAGGCGATATTTCTGTTTTAACTGATAAGATCAAAGCCATAAAATCGCATCTTCAATCAAAAGGAAAAGATATTTATATCAATGCACGTATTGATACCTATACAACCAAACATTCCGACGCTATCAACGAAACTTTAAAGCGTATTAAAGCTTATGAAACTGCCGGTGCCGACGGATTTTTTGTTCCATTGATTAACACTGATGAAGATATTAAAACGGTTTTAAAAACCACAAAACTGCCACTGAACGTTTTTATGAAAGACGGATTGAAAACCTACGAAGAATTTGCTGCTTTAGGTGTACACAGAGTAAGTTACGGTAACGGACTTCATGCAAAAATAACCGAAGCTACCAATAAAGGTTTCGATGATTTAATGAAAACAAAATCATTAAGTTAAATAAAAAAACGTAAATCCTTAACCCAAAAAGTTAAGGATTTATTGTTAAAAAAAAGTTCAATAAAAAACAACAAATCTTTAAATTCAGTACTTTTATACGTTAAAGTATTTAAGCTAAAATTTAAGTATGAATTTTATTTATATAGAGATTGAACGTGTAACAAAGCTTACAAAGAAAGAGTTCATAGAAAATTACTACAAAAAGCAGAAACCTGTGGTAATTACCAATCAAATTGAAGATTGGCCTGCATTTACCAAGTGGAATTTAGACTTTATTAAAGAAATTGCCGGCGATAAAATTGTACCGCTTTACGACAGTAGAAAAACCGATTATACCAAAAAAGTTAACGAACCCGATTTTAAAATGACAATGGCTGAATACATTGATATTTTAGAAAAAGGACCAACCGATTTACGTATTTTTTTGTACAACCTTATGAAAGACGCTCCGTCTATGAAAGACGATATGCGCTGGCCCGATTTAGGTTTGCGTTTAATAAAAAGTTTGCCGATGGTGTTTTTTGGTGGTGAAGACGCGAAGGTTTTTATGCATTATGATATTGATTTACCAAATATTTTCCATTTTCATTTTAATGGAAAAAAACAGTGTGTATTGGTAGATCCTAAAGAAACAAAATACATGTACCGCTTGCCGTATTCGTGGATTTGCCATGAAGATATTGATTTTGACAA
This sequence comes from uncultured Flavobacterium sp., assembly GCA_946479395.1. Next base: position 15,518 of record CAMLFV010000003.1, read on the forward strand.
TCCCGATTTTGACCGTTTTCCAGCACTAAAAAAAGTAAATCCATACATCACGCAGCTGCAACACGGCGAAATGTTGTATATGCCCGAAGGTTGGTGGCATTATATGAAATATCAAACTCCCGGATTTTCATTAAGTTTGCGATCGTTGGCAGGCAGACCAAAAAATTTATTTGCTGGTTTAAAAAATGTTACATTTAACCGTTTCTACGATAATTTTATGCGCAAGCGTAATGGTCAAGAATGGCTAGATTATAAAGATGCTGAAGCAATTAGACGAACGAACGCTTTATTGAAATAAACTAAAACGCAGCTTAATTAGCTGCGTTTTTTATAGGATTCCATATATTTTCTTTAATCTTCTTTTTTGAAATTATTTCAACTAAAAACAAAATAAAATCATTTTCTTCTTTTTCACTTTCATCAACCATTTCTCTAATAGCAATATTAGCTATTGGAAATAGTGATGTCAAATTTAATTTCCAATCTTTTTCTTTATAAAAATGAAAATATAAAGATTCCTCTTTTCCTTTTATTATTAACTGAGCTTTAGCGAAATCATTAGAAACAGTCACTTTTCCTAAATCAACATCAACAACACCATTTTTTCCTACCATTCCATTATCAAAAGCGTATAATAATAAACTTTCTCCGTTAAATTTTAAAATCTCCTCATTTGAAACTTGTTGTCGTATAATAAGTACCATCAACTTATCCGTCAATGAAAGTTCGTTAATTGCTGCTTTATCCGATTCCTTAATATCGATTAACAGTGCGTTATAATAATCAACTGTTCGCTTATCAACAAATTTTAACGCATCAGTACCTCTATCATTTAAAATTGCACTTTTATACTCTTTAAAAACATCTATAATTTTTTGTTGCTCTGTCTGGCTATACACACTAAGAGGCAACAAAACAAAACACAGAATAAATTGTAAAGCTATCTTCATTTTCCTAATAAATTAATCAGTTCATTCTGCATAGAAATTCCTTTATCGTTATTGTACCAAATCTGGATACCTTCTTTTACTTTCTCATTAAAACCTCCGTTTTCATCTAAAAGTCGTTTCACTTCTACTTGAGCCGTTGCAGGTCGTGGTCCCCAAGTAAATAATTCCTTATCTAAATCGGCAGAAACAGCAATTAGTTTAGGGATTGATTTCCCGCCGTTTGTTAAATACTTTTGCATTAATTCATCGTTATCATCACGTAAAACCAAACGCAAATCAATCAATGGATTAATTTCGGCAAGCTTTTGCAGTACCGGAACATTCTGCGCAGCATCACCACACCAGCTTTCGGTAAGTACAATCCATACCTGTTTTTCAGAGATTTGTTTTGTAATGGTTTCCAAATCCGGAAGTATCTGCTGGGTTTTATCTAAACGCTTCATTCGGGCACGGTTCAATTTTGTAAAATCCGTAAGCATTTCGTTTTGCTCGTGTCCGGTTGAACTGTTCTCGTTAATTTTTTGGTCGATCAAATTTAAATAATCGTTATAAGACATCGAATTTTCGATTGCTTTTTGAAATATTGCCTGCATAATTTGTATTTTTATGCAAAAATAACGATTTAACGTTACAAAAAATAATGAATAATAACTCAACCGTTTTCGGTTTGGCATTATCAGGCGGCGGTCATAAAGGCATTGCCCATGCAGGTGTGTTACAATTTTTAAACGAACAGGAAATTTTTCCTGAAATTATATCGGGAACCAGTGCAGGATCCATCGTAGGCGGATTGTATGCCAACGGAATGAAGCCGAAAGACATTCTTACTTTCTTTAAATCGGTAAGTTTGTTCAGTTGGACACATTTATCTTTTAGAAAAGCCGGATTTTTAGATGCCGACCAATTTGCACGCTATCTTGATAAAGAATTTGGCAATAAAACAATTAAAGAATTAGATATCGAATTATACATTTCGGCAACCGAAATTGAACGTGGCAAGTTAAAGATCTTTCATAAAAACACAAAAATTGTTTCGGCAATATTAGCATCAAGTGCCTTTCCCGGAGTATTTTCGCCAGTAATCATTAACAATAAAGTGTATAGCGATGGTGGTATTTTAAACAATTATCCGGTAAATACCATTCAAGGGCGATGCGATTTTTTAATAGGCAGCAACGTAAATCCTGTGTTAATGTACAATCAAACTCGGTTCACATCAATAAAGTCGGTTGCGTTACGTGCATTTGAAATTATGATGATGCAAAACACTTTTCCGCAAAACGAATTGTGCGATTGGCATATTCAACCCGAAGCTCTTGCAAATTACAGTACCTTTGAAACATCGAAAAAAAGAATGGACGAAATTTTTGATATCGGTTATCAGGAAGCAAAAAAGAACTTTGAAAAAATAAAAGATAAATTACCTTAAGCGTTTTTAAACAATAGCAAAAATAATATATTTGCAAATAAATTTTCCTCAGTATGAAATACAAAAGAATACTTCTAAAATTAAGCGGTGAAGCTTTAATGGGCGATAACCAATACGGCATTGACCCAAATCGCTTGGCAGAATATGCCCAAGAAATAAAAAAAATCGTTAATTTAGGTGTTGAAGTAGCCATTGTAATTGGCGGAGGAAACATTTTTAGAGGTGTTGCAGGAGCAAGTAAAGGAATGGATCGCGTACAAGGCGATTATATGGGAATGCTGGCAACCGTAATTAACGGAATGGCATTACAAGGTGCGTTGGAAGATGCCGGTATGCTTACACGTTTACAAACTGCCTTAAAAATTGAAGCAATTGCAGAGCCTTATATTAAACGCAGAGCGGTGCGCCATTTAGAAAAAGGCAGAATTGTAATTTTTGGAGCCGGAACTGGAAATCCTTATTTTACGACTGATACCGCTGCTGTTTTAAGAGGAATTGAAGTAGGTGCCGATGTTATTTTAAAAGGAACAAGAGTGGATGGTGTTTATACTGCCGATCCTGAAAAAGATCCTACCGCAACTAAATACGAAACCATTTCATTTGCCGATGTGTTAGAAAAAGGATTAAATGTTATGGACACCACTGCATTTACTTTAAGCCAAGAAAACAACTTACCAATTGTTGTTTTTGATATGAACAAAGAAAGTAATTTATTAAAAGTGTGCCAAGGCGATAATATTGGTACAACGGTTTATTAAAAAGATATAGAAATGACAGAAGAAATTAATTTTATTATAGACGAAGCAAAAGAATCAATGAACGGTTCTATTGAGCATTTAAACAAAGCCTTGTTAAACATTCGTGCAGGTAAAGCTAACCCGCAAATGTTGGGTGCTGTTTTTGTTGATTACTATGGGTCGGCAACGGCTTTATCACAGGTAGCAAACATCAACGTACCGGATCCGCGTACGTTAACGGTTACGCCTTGGGAAAAAAACATGTTACAGCCTATTGAAAAAGCAATTATGATTGCTAATTTAGGTTTAAACCCAATGAATAATGGTGATATGATTATCATTAACATTCCTGCGTTAACAGAAGAGCGTCGTAGAGATTTATCTAAACAGGCAAAAACCGAAGCAGAAGATGCTAAAATATCAATCCGTAATGCGCGTAAAGATGCCAATACCGATATCAAAAAACAGGAAAAAGAAGGAACTTCTGAAGATATTTGTAAAGATGCCGAAGACCGCATACAAAAACTAACCGACAATTACATTAAAAAAATCGATGAAATCTATGCTGAAAAAGAAGCAGAAATCATGAAAGTATAATTAAAAAGCCACTCAAATTGAGTGGCTTTTCTGCTAAATAAATAGCTATCAAAAATGTTTGTATTGGTTCTAGTTTGTTAGGGTAAGTTCGCATGAAATAACAGAGTAAGGTTTTGAACTATTTCTTTCTTTAAAAAATGTATTTTCAGTATTCATTAATTTCCATTCATCATCATTAATATTGTGTTTAATAAATGATCGTTTATAATCATCTGTAGGCATGGCTAATAAACTTGGATTATATGATTTACTTATATGTTTTTTCCCTTCTGAAACATACGAGTATTCATAATAATTTTCTTTAATATTGATCCATTCAAAAACTATTAGAAGACCATTCTCAGGTATTAAAATTTTATAATCTCTTAAATCTGTAGTCGAAATTTTAGTCCCTTTTTTTGCTTTACCAACGATCAATTCATCATGAAGTAATTTTACCGGTAATCCTTGTTTATCCGTTTCATAAAATCGAATACCGTATGTTGATTCCTTTTGTTCAGATCTTAAGTAAAATTTTACTTCTTTCAAAAAAGATGTTTCTTCCATATTTTTTTCATAAGGAAAGAATCTTCCAAAACTCCACGTTTGAGCTATTGCACTAGTTCCAAAACTAAAACTACTGTTTTTAACTTGTCCTACTTTCAACGTTTTAGTTTGCTTCATCGATACAATCACAACCTCATCTAAAACTTCACTTTTGGGTTCCAATAAAACAACATCGGTTAAAAGTTGTTGTTTCGGTTCATATCCAACAGCATCAAAAACAAAAACTTCGTGTAAAAATTCATTGGGAATTATAAAACTGCCGTCGAATTCCGTGTTTATCTTAAATGCTCCATTTTCGGTAAAAACACTTGCGTAGGCAATGGGCTCATTAGTTGAACCATCTTTTACTAAAAAAGATTCTTGTGCAATGGCGGGTATCGATAATAAAAAGAAAAGTAACAGTTGTTTCATAAACACATTTTGGTTATTGCAAACCTAATTGTTAAAACGTTAAAAAAATTCAAATAGTATACTAAATATTACAAAAAATATCAAATGCAGATCATTTGGCGGTTTCGTTTATGAAATGAAACGTATCTTTATAGAAAACAAACCAATGTATTTATCTAACGATCAGCTGAAGTTATTTTGTTTGGAATGCGTTAAAAGTGTTGACGAATCTGCTGAAAGTAAAATCTTTCCGCTTTTAGAGCAATTGGTAAGGCAACACAGCATTGTGAATGTGTACAAAGCCGTTGATTCTATTGAAGATTTTGAAGAAAGTTTAAACACGCTGCTTTATGAAGATCGAAATTTTAAAGATTATGATCTGTTGTATTTTATTTGTGGCGGAACAGAAAATGAGATTATCGTAAACGATTATTTGTACACTTTAGAAGAAATTGCCGAGCTTTTTGAAGGGAAATTAAAGGGTAAAATTCTGCATTTCGCGAATTCTAAAATACTGAATCTGGATAGCGAAACGGCTCAATATTTTTTAGATGTCACGGGCGCAAAAGCTATTTCGGGTTATCAGCACAAAAACTTTACAAGCAGCATGTTGTTAGATTATCATTTTTTTAGTCTGTACCCCGATTTTGATGATGTTACCGATGTTGTTGAAGCACTGTTTCAAAAGCACTACACCCTTTGCACCAATTTAGGATTTCATTTGTACTATTAGTTTCAGTCATATCTTGTCCTCCTGAACTTGTTTCAGGATCGCATACTTAAGTGTAAAATAATGAGAAGCTGAATCGAGTTCAGCTTGACAAATGTCAACTGTAATTGAGTTAAATTTTAAATTGATAAATATAAAAATCTGGCATTAAAATTGTATATTTAAATCAAAAAGAAAAAACTATGAAAAAGCTATTAGCAATGATGATTTTATGTTTAGGTTCTTTAACGGCTTCGGCACAACAAAAAGAAATTACTGTAGAAGGCGTTGGCGTTACTAAAAAAATAGAAGCTACGGGTGACGAAACAATTAAAGTTGAAGGCACCAACAACAAAGTCACAATTATTGGTGCTTGCAATGCAATTAAGGTTGAAGGCGTTGACAATGTGGTTACGGTTGATGATGTAAAATCGATTAGTGTGGAAGGAACCGGAAACAAAGTGAATTACAAGAAAACATCGGCTGCCGACGGTAAAGTTACAACCGCAGTTGCAGGCGTAAATAATAAGATTACGAAAATATAAGCAGTTAAAATCCGTTTTTAAATTGAAACGGATTTTTTGTTTTTGTACTTTTGAATGAAATTAGTCTTCCATGAAAATCATTCAATTATTTCTGCTTTCTGTTATTTCGATGGTAACTTTAATTTGTTCTACACAGAAGAAAAAATCAGAAAGTAAAACAGTTTATCAGTCCGAAGTATTAGTTATTACTCAGGTTTCACCGAACGTGTATCAGCATACATCGTTTTTACAAACCGAAAGTTTTGGCAATGTTCCCTGCAACGGAATGATTGTTCACAACAATAAAGAAACCGTGGTTTTTGATACACCTGTGAACGATAAAATTTCAGAAGAATTGATCCAATGGATTCAAAAAAGCTTAAAAAGCAAAATAAATGCGGTTGTTCCTACACATTTTCATAATGATTGTTTGGGCGGATTAAATGCGTTTCACAAACACAACATTCCATCGATAGCAAACAGTAAAACAATCGAAATTGCAAAAGAAAAGAAACTTCCTGTTCCTTTAAAATCGTTTACTAATCAAGAAAAAATAGCAGTCGGAAATCAATTTGCAGAACTTTATTTTTTTGGCGCAGGTCATACCAAAGACAATATTGTAGCCTATTATCCAACCGAAAAAGTGTTGTTTGGCGGATGTTTGATTAAGGAATTAAACGCCGGAAAAGGAAATTTGGCTGATGACAATGAAGCAGCTTGGGCAGAAACAGCAACCAAATTAAAAACCAAGATTACCGATGCCGAAATAGTCATTCCCGGACATGGTGCAACAGGAAACACCGATTTAATTGATTACACCATAAAATTATTCACACAAAAATAATGCAGTACGTTTACATTCACGGTTTTGGTACCACAGGCGCAAACAGCAACAAGTTTAAAAAAATTTTGGCACACGCAACAACAAAAAATGCAAAAGCAATTGCGTTGGAATGGAACGAACATCAGCCTGATATTTTAGAACAACTGACTTTTCAACTTGATAACGAAATTAATTGGAACGAACCTATTTGTTTGATAGGATCATCAACCGGTGGAAATTTCACTTACCAGCTTTTAGAGCAATTTGCTGATAAAGAACTATTGTTTGTACTGATAAATCCGCTGTTGAATGTAGAGCAACGAAAAATTGATAACTATAATTTCCCGATATTGCTGGCAAATCAATTAAAAAATCCGTCAGCAGATTTAGCCAACGGATTGATTCTTTTAGGTAAAAACGACGAAGTTTTAGATTACAATTATACCTACGAACGTTTGCATAAATTAAACAAAATTATTTTAGGCGAATGGAATCACACCTTGAGTAATTTAGATACCGCCGAATTATTACGTTTTATTGATTCTGTAAACGAATAAATTTAATTTAAACCACATAGAAACATAGTTTTTTAATTTATATAAAATGGTTTTCTATGTTTCTATGTAGTAAAATTTTAATGTGATTTTATGTTGTAAAAAATTTTACGCTTTATCATCTGCCGACGGACCGTAAATTCCCGGAACAGGAAGATCCAGCATACGCATATAAACCGTTAATTGTCCACGGTGGTGAATTAAATGGTTGGTTACAATAAAACGCAACGCACCCGTTTTCGGCATAGAAGCAATTACGTGTTCACCTGCTTTTAATGCCCAATCTTCAAAAACAATTGTTTCATCCATTTGTTCAATGATTGCTTTGTTTTTTTCGAAATCACTTTCTAGTTTACTCAATAAATCTTCAACCGACGTTAATTTTGTAGGAATATAATCCACATGGAAATCAAAGGTTTCTTTGCTTAAAACAAAATCAACCCAGTTGTGCAGTTCGACAATATGATTTGTCAATTCGCCCAAAGTCATTGATTTTTCGTGTGGTTTGTAACCAAAACTCTCATTGTTTAATCGGCTAATAATACGTTTTGTATTTCCTTTTTCGCGTTCTAATTCAATTAATAATGCTTTTTTAATGCTCATTTTATTTTGTTTTTATTGTTTAGTTTATTCAAATGGACAAGGTTCTGGATATCTAAAAAAGATTGCTGTATTTCCAAAATCAATTTTTAAATTAGAATGTTCAATTTCTTTTTTTCTATTACTTAGATTAATCAAATAATTTGCAAGCTCTGTAAGTACTTTTGTTTCTTTAGATTCAAAATTCTGAACATACACTCGTTTTTTACTTTTTAGAAATTCAAATTGATAATACAAACCATCTCTAACATACTCATTAATATATTCTTTTTTATAATTATTCTCTTTAATCGTATCTAAAAATTTATTGATTTTAATTTTTTCATTATCATCAATCAAATAAAAATAAGCTTTTACTCTTGATGGATAATTCTTGGAAACAAAGACGGTATCGCCGGTAAATTTATATACTTTTAAATTCTCCATTCCTGCATACCCAAAAACAAAATTTTCCTGCAGACGAACCTTTTCTTTTGTGCAAGAAACAAAAAGCAATATAAATGCAATACAAAGAAACCTCATGAAAGTTTTATTTAATTTTTGGGTTAGCACTATATCAAAGATATAAAAATCAACTATGAACAGCTTAAAAATTAATCGCATCAAAAACTAAAAAAAGTTGTAATTTTACCCACTGTAATTATTGACATCTAAATTATAGCAAAATATAATGAAACATACTAAGATTAAAGATCTTTTAGCAGGGTCGAGTCTTTTACAAGAAGTAGTGGCGAAAGGCTGGGTGCGTACTTTTAGAAACAACCAGTTCATTGCGTTAAACGACGGATCTACCATTCATAACATACAATGCGTTTTAGAATTAGACGCTTTTCCTGAAGAAACCATTAAACGTATTACAACCGGCGCGGCAATTAGCGTTAAAGGTACGTTGGTTGAAAGCCAAGGTAAAGGTCAAAAATACGAAATTCAAGCCAATACGTTGGAAATTTTAGGCGATTCTGATGCCGAGAAATATCCGATACAGCCTAAAAAACACTCGCTAGAATTTTTACGCGAAAATGCTCATTTACGCATTCGTACCAATATGTTTGGTGCTATTATGCGTGTGCGCAGTACGTTGGCTTACGCAGTGCACAAATACTTTCAAGACAACGGATTTTTCTATGTAAACACGCCGATTATAACGGGATCTGATGCAGAAGGTGCCGGTGAAATGTTTCAGGTTACCGCGTTGCCTTTAGATGGTTCTGCTCCAAGAAATGAAGACGGAAGCATTAATTACAAAGAAGATTTCTTTGGCAAACACACCAACTTAACCGTTTCGGGTCAGTTAGAAGGCGAAGCGTATGCAATGGCATTGGGATCGATCTATACATTCGGACCTACTTTCCGTGCAGAAAATTCAAATACATCGCGCCATTTAGCCGAGTTTTGGATGATTGAACCGGAAGTTGCCTTTAATAATTTAGATGATAATATGGATTTGGCGGAAGATTTCATCAAATTCGTAATTAAATATACGGTTGAAAAATGCGAAGACGATTTATTGCATTTGGAAGCCAGATTGATTGATGAAGAAAAATCGAAACCACAGGCAGATCGTTCAGAAATGACGTTGATGGAGAAATTGAGATTCGTTTTAGAAAACAATTTCAAACGTGTTTCTTACACCGAAGCCATCGATATTTTAAAAGGATCAAAACCAAACAAAAACAAAAAATTCCAGTATTTAATTGAAGAATGGGGTGCCGATTTACAAAGCGAGCACGAACGTTTCTTGGTTGAAAAACACTTTAAATGTCCGGTAATTTTGTTTGATTATCCTGCCAACATTAAATCGTTCTACATGCGTTTGAACGACGATGGTAAAACGGTTCGTGCAATGGATATTTTATTCCCTGGAATTGGTGAAATTGTAGGCGGATCGCAACGTGAAGAACGCTACGATGTGTTGGTTGAGAAAATGAAAGCCTTAAATATTCCCGAAGAAGAATTATGGTGGTACTTGGATACCCGCAAATTTGGATCGGCAGTTCACTCTGGATTTGGCTTAGGTTTTGAACGTTTGGTATTGTTCGTAACAGGTATGACCAACATTCGCGACGTAATTCCGTTCCCAAGAACTCCGCAAAACGCAGAATTTTAAAAAATCTTTCACAGATTTTATAGCATATTAAGTTTGACACAACGCTAATTATTTGTTATTTTTGAATAAATTAGTTTGTGTCAAACTTTTTTTATTACTAAAAGTTATAGGAGCATTATAAAATGTTAAAACAGAATTTACAGTTTAAATTATCGCAGAAATTATCGCCACAACAAATCCAATTAATGAAATTGATTCAATTGCCTACGCTTGCATTTGAACAACGTTTAAAAGAAGAATTGGTTGAAAATCCGGCGTTGGAATCTGGGAAAGATGAAGTGAACGATGCAGATGAGTTTCAGGATAATTCGAACGAATTTGATGATTACGACAATGAGCACATCGACACAGATGACATCAATATTGATGATTATTTAAGCGATGACGAAATACCCGATTACAAGCTTAAAAGCAATAATTATAGCGATGATGATGATGAAACCTTTATGCCGATTGAAGCGCAGATCAGTTTCCATCAAAACCTTATCGAACAATTAAACACCTTTATTTTAACCGATGAAGAACGTACCATTGCTGAGTTTTTAATTGGCAGTATGGACGATATGGGTTACATTCGCCGCGATATACAGGATATTGTAGATGATATGGCGTTTACGCAGGGAATTTACGCAAGCGAAGAGCAGGTTAAAAGTATTTTAGAAAGTATTATCCATGAACTGGAGCCAAGCGGTGTAGGTGCGCGCGATTTGCAGGAATGCCTGTTGTTGCAGCTGCACAGTAAAACGCCAAACGAATCAATAGATCTGGCAAAAGACATTATTGAAAATCAGTTTGAGGCTTTTACCAAAAAACATTACGACAAGTTATTGCAGAAATACAACGTTTCACAATCGCAATTGCGTAAGGCTATTGATGAAATTGAAAAACTAAACCCAAAACCGGGCGGAAGTTTCTCTGGAAGTTCTCGTGCTGTTGAACATATCATTCCCGATTTTACCGTAAAAGTTGATGATGGCGAAATAGAACTGCATTTAAACAGCCGTAACGCTCCGGAACTGCACGTTTCTAAAGATTATCAGGAAATGCTGCAAACGTATAAAGAAGCTAATGAAAAATCGTCGGCTCAAAAAGATGCAGTACAGTTCATCAAGCAAAAATTAGATGGTGCCAAATGGTTTATCGATGCCATTAAACAGCGTCAGGAAACGCTTTTTGTTACCATGAGTGCCATTATCGAATATCAAAAAGAATATTTTTTAGAGGGCGAAGAAACAAAAATCCGTCCGATGATTTTAAAGGATATTGCCGATATGGTTGGTTTGGATATTTCTACCATTTCGCGTGTTGCCAACAGCAAATATGTTGATACACCTTATGGAACCAAATTGATTAAGGAATTCTTTTCTGAAGCCATGACCAATGATCAGGGCGAAGAAGTTTCTACCATTGAAATTAAAAAAATTCTGCAAAACATTATTGCCGACGAAGACAAGCAAAAACCGTTACCAGACGATAAACTGGCTGAAATGCTTAAGGAAAAAGGCTACCCTATTGCACGCAGAACCGTTGCAAAATACCGCGAGCAGTTAGATATTCCGGTAGCAAGAATGCGCAAAAAGATTTAATGAAGTATTTTTTTAAAATAATATCTTACATATTCCATCCTGTTTTTATTCCAACAATAATCACAGGATGTTTTTACTTATTAAATGCCGATTTTTTTATTCCCATTGAACGATATTTAGCAACAGGTCAGGCTTTTTTAATGACTTTTCTGCTACCTGTGTGTATTTACTATTTTTTGAAATCACTGGGATTGCTAAAATCATCGGTAATGATTAAAAACCTTCGCGAACGCAGTGCCCCTATGTTTTTAAATATCGTAATTATAAACATTCTTATTTTTAAAATCTGGGAAAACGCCTCTAATTCCTCTTTAAAAGTATTTTTTATAGGCTACTGTATTTCTTACAGCATTTTATTCTTCGGCATATTGTTAAAGCGTAAATACAGTGTACACGTAGCAAGTGTTTGTAGTGCCATTCCGCTATTTGTAAACCAAACTACCACCTATTATTTAAACCCGTTTTATATTTTACCGGCGTTATTGATTATTATCGGTTTGGTAGCATCATCACGCTTATATTTAAGGGCACATACTAATGTAGAAATTATTGTTGGTGCTTTGATTGGCTTTGTACCGTCGTTTATATTGTTTTATAAGATGTAAGCTTTTGCCACAGATTTTTTTTACCACAGATGCACAGATCTATTAGATTATCACTGTGTTATTCTGAACGGAGTGAAGAATCTCAAAAGATTGCTTTGCCAGTTCGCTATCGCTCTTGCCCTCCTTTAGTAGGAATAACAAATATCAATAGGAATCTACAAAATATAAAACATCAACCCTACATTTAGCATGTTTATATGGCTTGCGGTATCAATCGTATTTTTATTGTATAAAGGTTTGAAACCGTAATAGCCGTATAAATTCCAGGTGTTGAAACCGGCTGAAATATAAACTCCTAAATTAGACCTTGACAACAAATCGCTGTTTTTAAAGCTGTGATTTCCTAAAACGCCTTCGTACTTTGAAGTGGAATTCAACAAATAACTGTATTTAACTCCGGTGTAAACACGCCAGAATTTATGCGAATGTACTTTTGAATTACGCCAGCGGATTTCGAGTGGGATTTCGATATACGACAATTTCTGTACATTTTTTTCACGATCGTTATCAATTTCAAAAGTAATGGGATCGTTATCAATCAATGCCATATTGTGTCGCAAATTATAAAATGCAAAACCAACACCTGGAGCAATTGCAACTGTCCGCTGCTTATTGATCGGAAAATCGCGCAGAAAACCAAAATTCGTTCCTATGGAAATAGAGTTCGTAGAGAAATTCTGAGGTTGTTTCATCATTAAAGTATGCGTTACACCCACATAAAACTGATCTTCACGATAAAAAGGATCGGTTACTTTTATGGTTCTGTCCAACGCCGGCAAACTATCAATTGCCTGCGAAAATGTTTTTACAGAAACCAAAAGTATCAATATGCTAAAAAAAACTTTCATCATCTACAAATTATTAAAACAGTAACATCCAATCGCAAAAAATATATTTATACTCGTCAGTTCGAGCTTGTCGAGAACACAACTTCTCGATACACTTCATTACATTACGCTACTCGAAGTGACGACAAAAACAGATCAGTACTAAAAATTATAAACCAAACCAACACTTAACAACTGTTTAAACTGCACGCGCGGACCCTCGGTAATCTGTGTTCCCTTTACGTCGCGTTTGTTCTTAATATCGTCATCATAAATCAAATGTCCGCCCAAAGTTGCTTTAATTAAACTGTTTACCTTCATTTCTAACTGCAACTGCCAATCTACATCAACATTTCCAAAGTTATTTAGATAATCGGTATAAAGCGTCAGGTTGTTTTTAAGATTAACGTTTTTCATGATCGATTTATTCCATTCGCTGGTAAACAAAAAACCTAATTCGTTTCTCGATTTTTTTCCGGCTCTTAACAAATTTCCATTTTCATCAAAAACACCGCCTTCTAAACCAAATTCACCTTTATTAGCCAAAGTATCGTCTAACACCAACGTAGATTTCAAGGTAAGCGGCGAAATATAGGCTTTAAAGTTGTTTTTGAAATATTCTGAACCGATACCCGCAAAAAGATACGCTGGTGCAAATGCGCGCGAAATTGGATCTTCTACGTTTGGATACGCGTAACCGTTTGCCATTTGGGTATTCAGCGTCATTTTTGCAGAATAATACCAGTTAGATTTTACCGATGTTTTGTAACCGAAAGAGGAATTGATGTTTAAAACGTCGTCGGTTTTACGCAATTCCAGATTTTCCTGTTTATTTAAACCGTAACGCACTTTTAATTCGTTTAACCAAACCGTTCGTCCTTTTTCATATTTTCGAGTGAAATCGCCTTTTACGATGCCTGAAACAGAGCTAAAACCTCCGGCATTCCAGTTAGAGAATGTTCCTTGATTGATATCTAATCCTAAACTGTTCGTTTTTTTCCAGAAACTGACTTCGGAACGAATCGGCGACAAGGCATCATACGGAATCTGAAAGTTCGATCGCGGCATTCTATCGTATACAAATCCGGTTGGTTTTGATATTAAAAAGTACGCCAGATCGGTATTTTTGTTGCGTTTGGTAACTTCGAAGGTTGACACAACAACCTGTTGCACATCGCTCGATTTTAAATTCATAAGTACCGAATCTTGCAAAACCATTTTAGGTTCAACCGTAATTGGTCGTAAAAAAATAGTGTCGTTTCTTTTTACCAACGTATCAAAAACCGAAAACTGCGTTCTATAAAAAGTATTTACATCTGTACTTGTTTTTTTTATCTGCAAAGAATCTAACGGTTGCGAGAAACCAACTGTCGATAATAACATAAAAAAAACAACAATCTTAAATTTAAACATTCTGCACTTTTTTAAATAAATTCTGCATAGATGCTACATCTAACCCGCACTGTTTAAGCTGTTCGTTCACCGTTGCATGCTCTATAAAAACATCGGGAACGCCTAAATTTATTACCTTAATATTTATATTGTTTGCCAAAATAATCTGATTCATTACACTGCCAAAACCGCCTTTAATGACACCTTCTTCTACCGTAATAATAGTTTCGAAACCGCTAATCAACTCCACAATTTCTGTTTCGTTTAAAGGTTTGATCTGCAAGAAATGATGCACCGCAAAATAATCTTCATCAAAGCTTAATGCTTCCACCACATTTTCTAAAATGGTTCCTGTTGAAAAAACGACTGCTTTTTTTCCTTTTTTGATTGATTGAATTTTAGAAAGATCGATCTCTTCAAAAGGAACTTTCCAGTTTTCAATGGAAGCATAACCGCGCGGGTAACGAATTGCCACTGGTTTTGAATTATTATTTTGCAACGTAAACAACGTTTGACGCAATTCTACAGCATCTTTCGGAGCTAAAATAGTTAGATTTGGAATTGCCTGTAAATACGCAATATCAAAAACGCCCTGATGTGTTGCGCCGTCTTCGCCCACCAAACCGGCACGATCTATACAAAAAATAACCGGAATGTTCTGCAACGCCACATCGTGAATCAATTGATCGTAAGCACGTTGCAAAAAAGTAGAATAAATGGCACAGAAAACGGTAAATCCGCTTAACGAAATACCTGCTGCCAAGGTAACTGCGTGTTGTTCAGCGATGCCAACATCAATAGCCCGTTCAGGAAATTCGTCCATCATGTATTTTAGCGAACTTCCCGTTGGCATTGCTGGTGTAATAGCAAAAATTTTTGGATTCTGTTGCGCTAATTCCAATAAAGTCAGTCCGAAAACATCCTGATATTTTGTAAACCTCTGTGTATTATTTTCAAGCAGATCGCCTGTAATTTTATCAAACTTTCCCGGTGCGTGATACAGCACCTGATTTTCTTCTGCCTGTTTTAACCCCTTACCTTTTGTGGTAGTGATATGTAAAAACTGCGGACCACTCTTAGCTTTTAGTCGCTGCAATTCATGAATCAATACTTTTAAATCGTGCCCGTCAATTGGTCCAACATATTTAAAATTCAAAGATTTGATCATGTTGTTGCTCTTTGGATTTTCACCTTGTTTCACCTGCATTAAATAGCTTTTCAACGCACCTACACTCGGATCGATCCCAATAGCGTTATCGTTTAAAACCACAATTAAATTGGCATTTGTTACACCCGCATGGTTCAAAGCTTCAAACGCCATCCCCGAAGCAATAGAAGCATCACCAATCACCGCAATATGCTGAATATCGTTTTCGCCCTTTAATTTATCTGCAATTGCCATTCCCAAAGCCGCCGATATGGATGTAGAAGAATGCCCAACACCAAAAGCATCGTATTCACTTTCGCTTATTTTTGGAAATCCGCTCAATCCGTTTTTTTGTCGGTTGGTTTCAAAATCGGCTTTACGACCGGTTAAAATTTTGTGCACATATGCTTGATGTCCCACATCCCAAACCAGTTTATCAATAGGCGTATCAAACACATAATGCAAAGCAATGGTTAGTTCTACAACACCCAGACTTGCACCCAAATGACCGCCGTTTACCGAAACAACATCGATAATAAACCTACGGATCTCGTCTGCCAACTGTTGCAGCTGTTCCAAGGTTTTCGATTTTAAATCGGCAGGAAATTGAATTGTTGGTAAAATTGGGGTCATTAACTTTTAAATTATTAAACAAATTTACAATAATATCTTATTTTTGAACGAATAATTTACTGATTGAAATGCTATTGAACGACGAATATTTTATGCGGATTGCTTTAAACGAGGCAAAAGAAGCGCTTTTAAAAAACGAAATTCCTATTGGGGCGGTTATCGTAGCGAATAATTCTATAATAGCGAAAACGCATAATTTAACCGAAAATTTGAACGATGTTACCGCTCACGCCGAAATGCAGGCTATTACGGCTGCTGCAAATGCCATTGGTGGTAAGTATTTAAAGAACTGCACCATGTATTTAACGGTTGAACCTTGCCAGATGTGTGCCGGTGCTTTGTATTGGAGTCAGATTTCTAAAATTGTGGTTGGTGCGCAAGATAACAAACGTGGTTTTACAACAATGGGCGGGCAACTGCACCCGAAAACAGAAATTGTTTATGGTGTTTTAGAAGATGAATGTAAGGAATTGATGCTTGCATTTTTTCAGAATAAAAGATAAAAGCTGTTTAAGAAACACTAATTTGTCAAACTGAACTTGATTCAGCTTCTCATAAAAGTTTTTAATTAAAATAAGTGAGATTCCGGATCAAGTCCGGAATGACAATAATTAACTTTCCTAAACAGCTTTCTTATTTAGTTCTCGATACAGAATTTTTCCGATTCTCTTCAAAACTCTTACTCGAACTGACGCTGTAAATACAAAATATATAAAATGTCATTCTGAACGAAGTGAAGAATCCTTAAGATTGCTTCGCCAGTTCGCTATTGCTCGTACCCTCCTTCGTCGGAATGAAAAGTTAAATTTATATTTTTTGCGAAACAGCTTTATTATTTAAAAACGATATCCGACAGAAAGTTGCATTACGCGGTTTTTCCAATCAACATTCGGATCATCGATAACATTGGTCATTCCGGCATTGTATCGCGCAGAAATCATAAAGTTTAATGGTAAATTAACGCT
>CAMLFV010000004.1 GCA_946479395.1 uncultured Flavobacterium sp.
TTATAAAAAATTGATAAAAGAAGGTTTGGCATCTGTAATGGTAGCGCATTTGTCGGTTCCTGCGTTAGAGCCTAAAAGAGATGTTCCAACATCGTTATCATACAATACCATCACCAATCTTTTAAAAGACGATTTGAATTTTAAGGGATTGATTTTTACCGATGCCTTAAATATGAAAGGTGTTGCGAATTTTAAATCTCCTGGAGAAGTTGATTTAGCAGCTTTTTTAGCAGGAAACGATGTGTTGCTTTTTGCAGAAAATGTTCCGTTGGCAATTCAGAAGTTCAATGAATCTTTTGCGAAAGGCGAGTTTACAGAAGATCGTTTGGCACATTCGGTTAAAAAGATTTTGCTTTACAAATACAAGGCAGGATTAAACACCTACAAGCCAATAGAAACCAAGAATTTATATCAAGATTTAAACAAACCAGAATATACCGATTTAAGCTATAAACTGTACGAAAATATTGTAACAGTTGTGAAAAACCACAAAAACATGTTGCCCTTTAACAGCACCAAACAGCAAAATATTGCGTATGTGAAATTGGGCGACGATGTGAATGATACTTTTATTGAAGCATTGCAGGCAAACCAGCCAGTTACGGTTTTTAATCATTATCAAATTGAAGATCATTTGGAAGATTTAAAAGCGTTCGATTTGGTAATTGTGGGGTATCACAAAGCAGACGGCGTTTGGAAAAAGCACGATATGACTGCAAACGAAGTTACCTTGCTTGATAAAATCGCCAACACCAATAAATCTATTTTTGTGTCGTTTGTGAAACCGTATGCGTTAAGTGCTGTTAAAGATTTTTCGAAGTTTGAAGCGGTTGTTTTGGGCTATCAGAACAACGTGATTGCACACAGAAAAGTAACCGATGTATTGTTTGGAATGCAGTCTGCAACAGGAAAACTTCCGGTTTCTATAGGGAAGCATTTTAACGAAGGAGATGGAATAAACACAAAAGCGAATAAAAACATTCGTTACGGACGGGCAAGCGAAGAAGGTTTTAACGAAACCAAGTTGAAAGAAATCGATGCTTTGGTAAACACAGCAATTAAAAATAAATACACCCCAGGAGCGCAGGTTTTGGTGGCTCGTCACGGAAAAATTGTCTATAATAAATCGTTTGGAAAAATGACGTATAACGACAATGTTGACGTTACCAATCAAACAATTTACGATTTGGCTTCGCTTTCTAAAATGTTGGGAACTTTGCCAATGGTTATGAAAATGTACGACGACGGAAAGCTGCGTTTCGATCAGAAATTAGGCGATTTATTACCTGAATTTAAAAGAACCGACAAAGCAAACATAACCGTAAAAGAACTGTTGACACACAATTCGGGATTAATTGCTTGGATTCCGTTTTACAAAGAAACATTAGACGCTAACGGAAAACCGAAAGCGGAATTGTATCAACCAACATTTTCAAAAGAATTTAATTTACAGATAAACGACAATCTGTTTTTAAAATCAGATTATAAAAAGAACATCATTGAAACTATTGCAGAATCAAAACTTGGTAAAAAAGAATACAAATACAGCGATTTAAATTTTATTTTATTATCAGAAATTGTTGAAAGATCTTACAAAAAACCTTTAAACGAACTGGTAAATGAATATTTTTACGAAAAAATAGGAGCGAAAACCTTAACGTATCTTCCGCAAACAAAGTTCGATCTATCACAAATTGCTCCAACCGAAATTGACAATTATTATCGTTACACAACTGTTCAAGGTTATGTACACGATATGGGTGCTGCCATGTTTGGTGGTGTTGCAGGTCATGCCGGTTTGTTTGGCAACGCTTTGGATGTATCTAAAATGATGCAGCTTTTTTTAGATAACGGTAAATTTAACGACGAAGAAATTATATCGCAAAAAACCATAAACGATTTTAATACGTGTTATTTTTGCAAGGAAGGAAATAGGAGAGGAGCCGGTTTTGATAAACCACAATTGGGTAAAAGCGGACCAACGTGCGGTTGCGCTTCAATGAAAAGTTTTGGTCACACAGGATTTACAGGTACAATGGCTTGGGCTGATCCAGAAAACGATTTAATTTACGTTTTTCTATCTAATAGAACCTTTCCAAACGCCGATGACAACAAGCTTTCAAAAGCAAATACAAGAGAAGACATACAGCAGGTAATTTACGATGCTTTAAATAATTAATTTTTCACATTTAAATATGAAATCGCCATTAACAAATTGTTTGTTGTAAACAAACATCAATTTAGATAAGCGATTCCACATGACCAGTAAAAGACAAATAAATATCTACATATGAAAATAGCCATAGTTTGCTATCCAACCTTCGGAGGAAGTGGCGTAGTAGCAACAGAATTAGGTATTGAATTAACAAAACGCAATCACGAAGTACATTTTATAACCTACAGTCAGCCGGTTCGTTTGGCACTTTTAAATAAAAATATTCATTACCACGAAGTTGTGGTGCCCGAATATCCTTTGTTTCATTATCAGCCTTACGAGTTGGCATTGTCAAGCAAAATTGTTGATACGGTTAAGGAATATGGTATCGATCTTTTGCATGTACATTACGCCATTCCGCACGCTTTTGCAGGTTATATGGCAAAACAAATGTTGGTAGAACAAGGTATTTCGCTGCCTATGGTAACCACTTTGCACGGTACCGATATTACGTTGGTGGGTAATCATCCGTTTTACAAAACCGCAGTAAGTTTCAGTATCAACCAGTCTGATTATGTGACTTCGGTTTCGGCAGATTTGAAAAAATCGACCTATGAATTGTTTGATACCACAAAAGATATTCACGTGATTCCAAATTTTATCGAAGATAAAAATATAAGTGATATTTTTATTCAATGCAGAAGAAACTTGTTTGCCGAAGACGGTGAACGTATTGTAACACACATAAGTAACTTTAGAAAAGTAAAGCGTATTTTAGATGTTGTAAAGGTTTTTGATGGAATTCAGAAAGAAATGCCTGCAAAATTAATGATGGTGGGCGATGGTCCGGAACGATTGGGAGCTGAACAATTAGTGAAAAAATTAGGCATTGAAAACAAAGTGATTTTCTTTGGAAATTCATCTGAAATAGACAGTATTTTAAGATATTCCGATTTGTTTTTGCTTCCGTCTGAAACCGAAAGTTTTGGTTTGGCAGCATTAGAAGCCATGGCAAATAAAGTTCCTGTGATTTCATCGAACACCGGCGGATTACCCGAAGTAAATGTTCAAGGCGTTTCTGGTTTTATGGATAACATTGGCGATATAGACGGAATGGTTCAACACGCTATCGAGATTTTAAAAGACGACGCTACGCTGCAACAATTTAAAGAACAGGCGTATGAACATTCAAAAAACTTCAGTGTAGATAAAATTGTTCCATTATACGAAGCTATTTACAATAAAGCATTAGTAAGTATTTAATTTATGTGGGTTAAAAGTTATATTAAACATGGTAGTAATGAATTTATTCAATTCAATTTATATTTTAAAAATGGAAAAATATATGAAATAGAAAGTGAAAATTTTAAAAATATTTTTGCTTTTGAAAATAATTCAGAATTAGCTGATAACATTGAAATCCATAAGACTCATAGACGATCAATCAATAATAATTTTTGTAAATATTTTATAAAGAAGTCTATAGATAAAGAAGTTCATTTGACTTATTTGAAGATCTCCTATATTCAATATCTAAAATTACAGTGGCAATTAAAAAAATTTATGATTCAGTCTAAAGAATTAAAATTAGACATATTAAAGTATTTAATAACTGGTATCTTAGGCTATCTGATTGGAAAATATTTTTCATAAAAACACGCTTAAACACGCGTGTTTTTTTGTTATTAATAATCATTAGAATTTCGTTTTGGCTCTTTAACTGTTGGCCATTCGGTATTTGTTGGTAAAACTCTTTTTTCGTTTGAAATTTCGTTTGGATCGTTTGCTGCCTCTAAAGTTAGAATTGTGGTTGTAATTACGTTTCGCTCTAATTCTTCAAAAACAATTTTATCATAGGTGTCTCGGTTGGTGTGCCAAGTGTACTGACCATAATCCCAATTTTGAGTTCCTAAATTAAACGCTGGAACTCCCACCGCTACAAACGACGCATTATCTGTTCCGCCACCTTGCGGCATTCCTGGATAATCGGTTTTAATGTGTTTTCTATTGTTTTCAGGAACACTTTGCAACCACGTACCTAAATAGTTGTATGCTTGAGTAAATCCTTGTCCGCCAATGTAATTAATACGTCCTGTTCCGCTGTCTTGATTAAAAAGGACTTTTATTTTTTGAACTTCGGTTGGGTTGTCCATAATGTATGCACGCGATCCGTTTAAACCTTGTTCTTCGCTTCCCCAATGCCCAATTACAATGGTTCGGTCGTTATTCGGAGCGTATTTCTGAATTAAACGGGCAACTTCCATCATTAAAATAGTGCCGGTACCGTTATCGGTTGCACCTTGCGCGCCGTCCCAAGAATCTAAATGTGCCGAAAGCATTACGTATTCGTTTGGTTTTGTTTTTCCGGGAATGGTAGCAATTGTATTAAAAGTTTTTGCTGTTCCTAAATTTTTAGATTGGGTGTTGATTTTTAACTTCGGAGCTTTTCCATTTACAGTCAATCGGTGTAACAAACCATAATCTTCTAAACTAACATCAACCATTGGCGTGTTTTTAGAAAAACTGTAAAAAATGCGGTTACTGCCCATTGTTCCTGTGTAAAAGGATTGCACAAAGCCAACAGCGCCCTTCATTTCTAAATATTCAACGATTTCGCGAGTGGTTTTTCCAGTAGCTTTAATGCTGTTGTTCCAAGTGGTTAAATCATCGTTTTTGTCTTTTTTGAATGATGTAAAATCTTCTTCGGTTGCGTGCTCTTTCCATTGATTTTCTGGTCGACCTGATTTTTGATATGGAGAAATTAAAACGATTTTTCCTTTAACCGAATTAGTCCAAGTTTCAAATTCAGCTTTCGATTGAAAAATGGACATCGCAACAACTTCCGCCTCAACAGCCTTTTTAGTGTTTGAATTCCATGCAAGTTGCATTCCATCGATTGATTTAATTCTTGGATGCGTCATTTCAATCTGTGTTGTTCCTCGCTGCCACGATTTCCATTCGCCATACGCAACATTTTCAGCAGCGATATTCCATTTTTTATAAGTATCAACAACCCAATTGTGAGCCTGTTGCATTTCGGGCGATCCAACCAAACGCGGACCAATTTCATCTAACAGTTCAAATGCCAATTGTTCTAATTGATTGTTGTTTTCAACTTCGTTAATGATTTCGTTATAGATAGATTGCTTGTTTTGCTGAAAATTATTCTGAGCCGAAACAGCCATGCCTAACACAGAAAACGAAAGTAAAAAGGACGATTTTAAATAGTTTTTGTTCATTGTTGATTTTAAGGATAGATTAGGGTTTGAATAAAAAGGAAAAGAGGCAAAAGCCTCTTTTATATTATTTTGAAATATGCAATTCAAAAATTAAGTTGGTGTTTGGTGGAATTACACCGCCTGCACCTTGTTCGCCATAACCCAAATGCGATGGAATAAAGATGTACGCCTTGTCACCAATACTTAATTGTTCAATACCTTCGATAAAACCTGGAATTAAACCTACTTTTTGACCATATTCAAAAGGAATTGGAATGTATTGGTTTGCAGCTTTGCGACGAGCGTCTAACATATTGTATTTTGTAGCAACATTTTCTAAACTTGTATCAAACAAACGTCCGTCTTCAAAATATCCTGCATACGCCACATTAATTTTATCGCCTTGTTTTGGTTTTCCGCCGTTTCCTTTTTCAAAAACAAAATACGATAAACCAGTGTTAGTTTTAGTTGCTTTTGCTTTAGCATTGTTAAAAATTGCTTCCTGCTCTTTAAAAGTTCCCTCTAAAGCTTTATTGGCTTCCTCTTGTTCTTTTATCAAGGCTTCTTGTTTCTTTTTATTTTCTTCTTGTTTTTCTTTGAAAACTTTAGGCGCATCAAATGCTTTTGCTTTATCGCCAGAGCGAATAATTTTAATAGATTCAATTTTATCGTCTTGTGCAATAGCATTAACAATTTCTTGTCCTTCTATAACATGACCAAAAACACTGTGCATTCCATCTAAATGTGGTGTAGCAACGTGTGTAATGAAAAATTGCGAACCGTTCGTTGTTGGTCCAGCATTTGCCATAGATAAAATACCCGGTTTGTCGTGTTTTAAATCTGGATGAAATTCATCGGCAAAAACATAACCTGGTCCACCTTCACCTGTTCCTGTTGGATCGCCCCCTTGAATCATAAAATCTGCAATAACACGGTGAAAAGTCAATCCGTTGTAAAAAGGTTTGTCTTTATATTGTGCTTCAACAAACGTGTTTTTACCTTCTGCCAAACTTACAAAGTTAGCTACCGTTAACGGAGCTTTTTCATACTCTAACTGAGCCGTGATAGTCCCTTTGTTAGTGGTGATTTCGGCGTATAAGCCTTCTGGTAAATTGGTTTCTTCTTCTTTTTTACACGCTGTAAATAAGGTTGCCGTTAATACAGCCAATGCTAAAATTTTCTTCATTTTATAGTAATTAAGGTTTGATGTCTACGTAAAAAACTAAGTTTGAATTTGCCGGAATTGGACCCATAGCGCGTTCGCCATATCCTAAATTAGATGGAATAAAGATGTATGCTTTATCACCTTTGTTCAATTGTAATAAGCCTTCGGTCATTCCTTCAATAAATCCGCCTTTGTTTCCAAAAGTATAATCTAACGGTTGGTAAGCGTTCGCATTTTTTCTTTGTGGATTTAAAATTCCGTGTTTTTCCGCCAAAGCTTCAATACCTGTATCAAACAAAGTTCCGTCTGCTAAATATCCTGCATAATCAAAACGAATATTTTCGCCTTCGGTTGGTTTGATACCTGCACCTTTTTCCACAACATACATTTTAATTCCCGATGGATATGCCGTTGCTTTTTCCAGATAATCATCGAACATTTTTTTTGATTCGATTTTTAAAACTTCTGCTTGCTTCTTTTTAATTTCTTCTTCTTTTTTAGCTTTTTCTTGAATTGATGTAAATGTTTTAGCAGCATTAAAGTTTTTTGCATCTTTACCTACACGAACTATTTCTACTTTTTGAATAACATCGTTTTGTTCAACAGCATTAACAATTTCCTGACCAGTAATTACTTTTCCAAAAACCGTATGGCGACCATCTAAATGAGGCGTAGCAACATGTGTAATAAAAAATTGCGATCCGTTTGTTACAGGTCCACGATTTGCCATAGATAAAACTCCAGGACCATCATGTTTCAAAGTTGGAACAATTTCATCTGCAAATAAATAACCTGGTTCTCCAGATCCATCGCCTTTAGGGTCGCCTCCCTGAATCATAAAGTTGGCAATAACGCGGTGAAATTTTAATCCGTTATAAAATGGCTTTCCTTTGTACTCTGATTTAACCTGCGGATGCGTTCCTTCTGCCAAAGCAACAAAATTTGCTACAGTCAATGGTGTTTCGTTGTAATATAATTGAGTTGTAATGGTACCTTTTTTGGTAACAAAATTTGCGTACATACCGTCTGCTAGCTTTGTTTGAGCAAAAGCCTGCGTGCTAATTAACGCAAAAGCAAATAATAGTTTTTTCATTTTTTATTCTGGTTTAATATCGTTAAGGGTTACTTTACATATTAGCGGAACGTTGGTTCCAATTTTTTCTTTATCGCCCAAATAGCCGTATGCCATATGTGATGGAAATATAAACGAAACCGTTTCGCCTTTGTGCATTAATTTTACGGCATGGCGCAAACCAACCATTATTTCCTGCTTATCTACTGCGTAAACTTTAGGTGTGGTTTCGGCTTTTGTATAAATTAAATTATTGTTGATGTCGTAAATTTCAAAATCCAGTTTAACGATATCCCCTTTTCTAGGCAACAAACTGTCGGTTGTTACAGCAACATCGTACTTATACCAAAAGCCTAAAGTTGATTGGTAGTAATGATGAGCCGAATCTTTTTTAATGATGTTCTGGATCAGTTTTTCTTCGTCTTGAACAATATTCTTGTTTCGCTGAACAGATTCTTTTATAAAAGTACCTGAACTGTAACTCACCGGTTTGCGAGGCTCGGGCTGTTTACAGGCAAACAATACACCGGTTAGGGCAAAACATGCAATTATTTTTTTCATATTACTGTTTGTTGATATTGTTTAAAATAGTTTCAAAGTTTAGAACGGTTTGTTCTAAGGTATCGAACGATTTTCCTCCGGCTGCATTAATATGTCCGCCGCCATTGAAATAGCTACGAGCAAATTCGTTTACATCAAAATCGCCTTCAGATCTAAAAGAAATCTTAATCATTCCTTCTTCTTTATTTTCGATAAATATTGCCGCCAGATTAATTCCTTTTAAAGATAATCCATAATTTACAATTCCTTCGGTATCGCCTTTCTGATAATCAAATTCGTTTAAATCGTCTTGAGAAAGAAATGTGTACGCCGTACTTTTTTCGGGCATTACCTTTAAATGCTGTAGCGCTCTGCCCAATAATTGCAACTGATGGAACGATGCCGTGCTGAAAAGGGAATTATGCACTTTTGGATTGTCAACACCTAAATCGATCAAAGTGGCAACCACGCGGTGTGTATCTCCGGTTGTTTTTACAAATTTGAAGGAACCAGAATCGGTTACAATTCCCGTATAGATGCAGGTTGCGACATCTTTGTTGATATATTGTGTAAGGTTTAATTCTTCTAAAAAGCGATACAATAATTCGCAGGTAGATCCGAAAGAAGTGTCAGAAACCGTTATTTTTGCATACGCATCGGGCATTTGGTGATGATCGATCATTACAAACGGTTTACGCAATTTTTCTAAATACGATCCCATTTGATCGCCTGCACGGTGCAACGCATTAAAATCTAACGTAAAAACCAAATCGCTTCCTTGTAAAAAAGTTTTGCAGGCATCGAAGTTTTTTTCAAAAACCAAAACTCCTTCCGAAGCCGGAAGCCACGAAATAAATTCAGGAAATTCGTTTGGTGAAATTACTTTTACGGTATGGTTAAGCTGTATTAAAACATGGTAAAGACCTAAACAAGAACCTAATGCATCGCCATCGGGGTTGCGGTGCGGAACAATTGTTATTTGTTTGGGCGTTTTTAAAAAATCGGTTAAAAATGCGCTATCGTTTGTATTCATCATACTGCGAAAATACACAAATTAGCATTTACTTTAAAAAGCTTTATAAAATTATTGTGCTAAACTTTTTAATTCGTTCAGCTTTATAATTTTAATTCTTTTTGCTTTTAGCTCTATAATCCCTTCTTTTTTTAATTCTGCCAATAATCGAATACAACTTTCGGTAGCAGTTCCTACCATACTTGCAATTTCTTCACGGCTAAGTTGCAGGCTTAAAAAACCTTCGGTATCGGTTCCCGCAGAATCTAAAACATTAAGCAAAGCTTGTGCTAAACGTTCTTTAACGGTTTTAGTGTTGTGGTTTAGTGCAAAATCGGTAGCGTAATTTAAGTTTTGGCAAACTTCTTTGGTAACTTCTTTTGAAAAATTTTTATTTTTATCGATAAATCCTAAGATTTCTGCTTTTGGAATAAAACAAACTTGCATGTCTTCAACAGCAACGGCGCTTAAAGTTGTTTTTTCTTCGGTAATAATTGCCGTTTGTCCTAGTAATTCTCCTTTGGTAACTAATTTTAAAATGGAGTCTTTACCGTTCGATGACATTCTAACCAATTTACAAGTTCCTTCTTTAATACAATACACACCATTTACGGTATCGCCTTCGCTAAAAATAACGTCGCCCTTTTTTATAGTAAAACTGTCTTTGCATTGCGCTAAATGAATCAGTTCGTCTTTAGACAAAGCCTTTAACGAACTTAATTCTCTAACGATGCACTGCTCACACTTACCCATTAAATTTAGTTTTTACAAATATACGATTATTATGACAATTATCATTTTTTTTGTCAATTGTGCTTCGGAATTTTGTAAAAGGTATAAAGCAAAAAAAATGTTGAATTGTTATCATTGCGGAAATGATATTGTTGAAAATGAGGTAATTGTTTTTAATGATAAGCATTTCTGTTGCAAAGGTTGCCAAACGGTTTACGATTTATTTTCGGAAAGTGGTTTAGGAACTTATTACGATTTTGAAAAAAATCCGGGGGCCGCACCAAAAGATGTTGCTTCTAAATATAATTATCTAGATAATGCAGATATAGCCGATAAACTGCTCGATTTTAAAGAAGGATCCACGCAGATTGTCCGTTTATATATCCCGCATATTCATTGCAGTTCGTGTATCTGGATTTTAGAAAACCTAAATACTTTAAACCCTGCCGTAACTCATTCGCAGGTTGTGTTTTCGCAAAAAAAAGTAAGTATTACGTACAACAGTGAAAATATCTCATTGAAAAATTTGGTGTTGCTTTTGGCGTCAATCGGTTACGAACCATATATAAGTTTGGAACAATACGATGCAAAACCAAAGTTGATCGATCGCAGTTTACTCTATAAAATTGGCGTAGCGTTTTTTGGTTTCGGAAACATTATGTTGCTTTCATTTCCCGAATATTTTAATGTGGAAGATGTTTGGATGCACCAATACCGTGATTTTTTCAGATATTTCAACATACTTTTGGCATTGCCCGTTTTTCTTTATTCAGCAACACCTTACTATAAATCGGCTTATCACAGTATAAAAACCAAGGCGTATAATATTGATATTCCTATGGCATTGGGAATTATCGTAATGTTTGTGCGCAGTTTGGTGGATATCTTTTTTCAAGACGGAGCTGGATTTTTAGACAGTATGTGCGGTTTGGTTTTCTTTATGCTTTCGGGCAAATTGATCCAACAGACAACCTATAATTTTTTATCGTTTGAACGAGATTATAAATCATATTTCCCAATTGCTGTAACAAAAATAGATCAACAAAAAGAAGTTCCCATTCAGGTTTACGAGATCGAAAAAGGAAATCAATTATTAATTCGTAATGAAGAATTAATTCCTGTTGATGTCATTCTGCTATCTGATACCGCTTTTATCGATTACAGTTTTGTGACAGGTGAGGCTGTTCCGGTTGAGAAAAAATCGGGTGATAAAATTTATGCGGGTGGAAAACAGGTAGGTAACGCCGTGACTGTTGAGGCCATAAATACGGTTTCGCAAAGTTACCTGACGCAGTTGTGGAGTAACGAGGTTTTTCAGAAAAAAGTTTCTCAAAAAATACAGACTATTACCGATAAAGCCAGCCATATTTTTACGCCGGCTTTGTTAACCATTGCTATTATCGGTTTTATCGTGTGGAGTTTTACAAGTTTTAACGATGCTTTTAATGTTTTAACCGCCGTTTTAATCGTTGCATGTCCGTGTGCATTGGCGTTAACCGCGCCTTATACCTGGGGAAATGTGATTCGATTAATGGGAAAACGAAAGTTTTATTTGAAGAATACCGCCGTAATTGAACAGCTTTCTAAAGTTGATACGGTTGTTTTTGATAAAACAGGTACGTTGACATCAAACACAAACCAGCAGATTAAATACGTGGGCGATCCGCTTTCAAAAGATGATTTAACGGCTGTGAAAAATATCGTGCGTGGATCAAATCATCCGTTAAGTCGACGATTGTATCTGATTCTACCAGAAACATCAATCGAGAAACCGATGCATTATCAGGAAGTTGCTGGAAAAGGTATCGAAGGATCTTTTAAGGATCAAACACTGAAAATTGGTTCGGCAAGTTGGGTAGGAGTGACCGATGTTTCAGAAATCAATCAGACCAAAGTTTATATCAGCATAAATAATAAAGTCAAAGGTTTTTATGTGTTCGAAAACGAATACCGCGAAGGAATTAAAGAATTGTTTGATACGCTGAAAAACAGAAATTACAAATTGTATGTGCTTTCGGGCGATAATAATGGCGAACAACGTATGTTGGAACGATTGGTTCCTGAAAATACCCGTTTAATTTTTAACCAAAAACCTGATGATAAACTGAATTTTATTAAAAATTTACAACTTACAAACCATAACGTACTAATGATTGGCGATGGTTTAAACGATGCCGGCGCGTTGGCTCAAAGTGATATAGGTATATCGATTTCCGAAAACGTAAATGTTTTTACACCAGCCAGCGACGCTATTATCGATGCATCGGTTTTTACTAAACTGCCTTACTTTTTAAATTTTGCCAAAAATGCCATGAAAACCATTAAAATGAGCTACTGGTTAGCTATTACTTATAATATTGTAGGGTTAAGTTTTGCTTTGTCTAACAATTTATCGCCATTGGTCGCTGCGATTATTATGCCGGTAAGTACTGCAACTATTATAAGTTTTGTAACGGTTATGAGTAATTATTTTGCGAGGAAGAAGTAAGTAGTGTTTTGTGACACCTTTAAAAAGATACAATCACAAAACACTCACATTTACTTTATAACCTTCGTAGCTTCTAACATTAAAAACCGTTCCGTCTTCAAAAAGCAGATACTGTCCTTTAATACCGATCAATTTTCCTGAATAATTCGGAGTTTTATCTAAATTTAAACTGTTGCAGCTTGTAAGGTATTTTTCAACAGGATAATTCAATTCATAAATTTCGTGATTGGTTTCTTTATAATAAGGAATAATTTCGGTAGGTAAAAACTGCTCGATATTCTTAACTGCCTCATTCAAATCAACATGTAAAATTTGATTTTGCAACATTTTTCGCCAGTTGGTTTTATCGGTATAATGGTTTTTCAAAGCAACTTCGGTAATTCCTGCCAAATATCTGTTTGGAACTTCAGTAACAGGAATAGCAAACGATGCCCCTTGGTCAATCCATCTTGTTGGTACTTGCGTTTTTCTGGTAACACCAATCTTTAAATCACTCGCAACAGCTAAATAAA
Source organism: uncultured Flavobacterium sp. (assembly GCA_946479395.1). The sequence goes on from CAMLFV010000004.1 coordinate 12,895, forward strand.
CAATATGTGGTTGCAACTGTACTTTTTGTTCATACGCTAAATCACGATCTTCAATACCCAAATGCGCAGTGCTTAATTCCGGACGCATGATCCAATCTCCGGCAGCGGCGCTTTTCATAAAACAATCATAGCAAAAACCTTGTCTAAAGATTTTTTTCTCTTTTTTGCAATTTAAACATTGATAGCCAATATACTGAATTTCAATTTGTTTGTTAATAACTTGATTCATATTAATAAACGCCTGTTCAAAAACCAGATAATATTGTATAGGATTTAAAAATTCGCTGTGCATTTTATTTAAAACTCCTTCGTATTGCATTAGATTTTTTTTATTTTTGAATGAATTGTAAAAGTACAAAGTAATAACAATATTTTGCATTTTAGCGCAATTAAAAGCACATGGCATTATCTATTATTAACTCTATTGTTTCGTGGATTTTAAAAAAACGTATTCATCAAATTGAATTGTTTATGAAATATCCGCACGAAGTACAAAACGAATTGCTGTTGAATTTAATTCAACGGGCAAAACATACCGAAATAGGGAAGAAGTACGATTTTTCATCTGTTTTAACCTATGAGCAGTTTGCAGACCGTGTTCCGGTTGCCGCTTACGAAGATGTAGAGCCACTGATTGAGCGTAGTCGTAAGGGCGAAACCAACATTTACTGGCCCGAACCTATCAGGTTTTTTGCAAAATCGAGCGGTACAACTAACGCAAAAAGTAAGTTTATTCCGGTAAGTTCCGATGCTTTAGAGAATTGTCATTACAAAGCAGGTAAGGACATGCTTTGTTTGTATTTGAATAATAACGAAGAATCGCAGCTTTTCACTGGTAAAAGTTTACGTTTGGGCGGAAGTAAGCAGTTGTACGAAGACAACAATACCGTTTTTGGTGATTTGTCTGCCATATTGATCGATAATTTACCGTTGTGGGCTGAATTAGGATCAACACCTAGCAATAAAATTTCTTTAATGAACGAATGGACAGAAAAAATGAAAGCCATTGTTAAAGAAACCAAAAACGAAAATGTTACCAGCTTGCTTGGTGTACCTTCGTGGTTGCTGGTTTTGTTGAATAATGTTTTACAAGATACGGGAAAGAATAATTTACTGGAAATTTGGCCTAATGTAGAAGTTTATTTTCACGGAGGAATTAGTTTTGAACCGTATCGCGATCAATACAAAAAAATGTTTCCTAAAGATTCGTTTCGTTTTTACGAAAATTACAACGCTTCCGAAGGATTTTTCGCCATTCAAGATCGAAATAATGCCGACGATATGTTGCTAATGTTGGATTATGGAATTTTTTATGAATTTATTCCAATGGATACCTTTGGTACATCTAACCAAAAAACAGTATCTTTAGCGGGTGTTGAAATCAATAAAAGTTACGCCGTAGTAATAACCACAAATTCAGGATTATGGCGTTATTTAATTGGCGATACCGTTCGTTTTACATCGTTAAGTCCGTATCGAATTAAAATTACGGGCAGAACAAAGCATTATATTAATGTTTTTGGCGAAGAATTAATGATCGAAAATACCGATACAGCCATAGCAAAAACAGCGAAAGAGTTTAATGTTGATATTGTAGAATATACAGTAGCGCCTGTTTTCATGAAGGATAAAGAAAAAGGAGCACACGAATGGATGATTGAATTTAAAAAGAATCCCGATGATTTAATGGCTTTTACAAAAAGACTCGATGAAAACATACAGGGAATAAATTCCGATTACGAAGCCAAACGTTACAATAGCATGACCTTGAATGAATTGGTTTTGAATGTAGCACAACCGGATCTTTTTCATTTATGGTTAAGCAAAAAAGATAAATTGGGCGGACAAAATAAAATTCCACGATTATCAAATGATAGATGCTATCTAGAACAATTAAAAGAATTGAATAATTAATATCAAATAAATAATATGAATGAACAACCGGTAAATATTAATTTCAGATTAATTAATATTACAACAGAAGATTTTAAAGTAAATGAAGTTGATACAGAAAACGGAACTTTAGACTTAAATTTTGATTTTCAGTTTGGCGTTAATAATGACAAAAAGTTTGTAAAAACAATTGCTAAATTCAAGTTTTTATTAGACAAAGTTGAGGTTATTGATGTAGCTGTTTCTTGTGAATTTGAATTTGAACCTGCAGGATGGGAATTCTTCGTTAAAGGCGAGCAATTAATTTTACCTAAAGGCTTGTTACAAGAATTGGCAATGTTTACAATGAATACAACACGCGGAGTATTACATACTAAAACAGAAGGTCACAAATACAACCGCTTGTTTATTCCAATGATTGGAGGCGAATTTATTAAGCAAGATTTGGCAATACCGTTAAACCCAACAACGGTTAACTAATAAAAAAGGATGTTTCAATTGAGAAGCATCCTTTTTTATTTGATTTTATTTAATGATTGATTTTAAAACCTTAATTTCTATAATCTTTATAGTTATTTTTTTCTGTGATTTGAACGAAATGAAATGGAGTGAAGAATCTTTAAAAAGATAAATCTTAGACAGGTTTCATAATCAAAATTTAATTCAACAAAAAAGCCTTGCAATGCAAGGCTTAATTAGTTTTCTATCTTAACTAGAAATTACTTAGCTGGAGCAGCTTCTGTAGCTGGAGCTTCTGTAGCTGGAGCAGCTTCAGTAGTAGTTTCAGTTGTAGTAGTAGTTTCTTCAGTAACAACTGGAGCTTCTTCAACAGCTGGAGCTTCTGTAGTTGTAGTTTCAACTGTAGTTTCTTCAGTTGTAGTTTCTTTAGCTGTGTCTTTACAAGATACGAATGCAACTGAAGCTACTAATACTAATGATAATGCTAATTTTTTCATTTTTTTAATTATAAAAGTTAATTATTAATTCTCTACAAAGATATGAATTTTTTAATACCACAATATTTTTTTGTATTTTTTTTTATAAAATATTTATGGTGCGTAAAAAGCTGTTTTTTAGCGCTTTGCTTTCTTTGTTTCTTTAGGTTTTACTATTTTCATCTCCTCAATTAGGTGTTTTGCACCCGCATATTTATCAATAACGAACAAAATATAGCGTGCGTCTACCATAATGTTTCTGCAAATAGCCGGATCGTAATGAATATCGCTCATTGTTCCTTCCCAAACACGGTCAAAATTCAATCCTATTAAATTACCATGCGCATCAATTGCCGGTGACCCAGAATTTCCGCCTGTTGTGTGGTTGGTAGCAATAAAGTTTACAGGTAATTTTCCGTTTTTATCTGCATACGGACCAAAATCTTTGGTATTGTACAAATCAATCAGTTTTTGCGGAACATCAAACTCATAATCACCCGGAACATATTTTTCAATCACACCGTCTAAATAAGTAACATGGCTGTAAGTAACGGCGTCGCTTGGTTGGTAGCCATTTACTTTTCCGTAAGTAACGCGTAAAGTTGAGTTTGCATCAGGGAAGATTCGAGCATCTGGAAACAATACCAATTGCGCTTTCATATACGTACGTTGCAAACTTTCTAATTCTAACGCCATTTTATCGTAGCTTGGTGCAATGTTGTTAAAATAATTGTCTGCTAAACTCTTAGCTAATGCATAACCAGGATCTTTCTGCATGTTTTTCACCACATCGGCAGCTTTTCCGTTGATTAATTTTTTTAAACCGTCGTAAGATGTTAATGCAGATTTGCTGTAAATATCGTTACCTAAAGCAACATAATATTTATCTTTAATAGATGAAGGCGTAAGCTTTGCCGGAGCTTTAGTTCCGTACAGTTTTACTGTTTCATTGAAAATTCCATGGTCAACATCTTTATTATAATCTTTATATAATGATTCTAACCCTTTAATTAAATTGTCTTTACGGTCGTTAAAAGCTTGTTCGCCACCTTTAGTAAAAGCGTTTTCTAATTGATACAAACGGAAACCAACCGATAATAATTCGTTATTTCTTAAAACAACTTCTTGGAAATAATCGCGTGCTAATGTATAAGGAGTAATGTCTTTGTAGATTTTTTCGAACTGTGGCAGTAAATTACCGTATTCGTTCATTTTATTTTTTTCGTTTGCACGTTTAATGAATTCTTGTTCGAACGATTTCTTAACAGCTACTGCATTCGATTTTTTTAAACCTTGACTTTCACCAATCCATTTTTTCCAGTAGTTTGCAATACTTGCGTATTTTGAAGCATACTGAATTTTAATTGCTTGATCTTGACGCATAAATCCATCGGCAACTTTCAACGCTTTGTCACGAATTTCAATTTTTGCCGGATTTAAATCGTTCACAATTTGTTCCACCGCAAAAGACGGAAGGTATTCCTGTGTTCTGCCCGGGTAACCGTAAACCATTGTAAAATCGTTTTGCTCTACACCGTTAATCGAAACTGGTAAAAAATGTTTCGGCGTGTAAGGCACATTGTCTTTTGAATATTTTGCAGGTCGATTGTTTTTATCCGCATAAATTCTAAACAAAGAAAAATCGCCGGTATGACGTGGCCAAACCCAGTTATCGGTATCCGATCCGAATTTTCCGATTGATGATGGCGGTGCGCCAACCAAACGAACATCTTCAAAAGATTCGGTTACAAACAACATATATTGGTTTCCTTCAAAAAAAGTACGAATCATAACGCTTTGCCAAGCTTCACGTTTGTATGATTTCTGTAAATCGTTGATGTTTTTCTGAACCGCAGCTTTCTTTTCAGCTTCACCATTTATAGCATCAACACCGTTCATTATTTCTTTGGTAACATCGTGAATGCTTACAATAAAAGTAACTTCAACACCGGGATTTGGTAATTCTTCTTCGTAAGATTTTGCCCAAAAACCGTCTTGTAAATAATCGTGTTCTACCGTTGAATGCGATTGAATTTCGCCGTAACCACAGTGGTGGTTTGTAAGCAATAATCCTTTAGATGAGATAACTTCTGCAGTACAGCCACCGTTAAATTGCGGAACCGCGTCTTTTAAGCTTGAGTTGTTAACATCATAAATATCGGTAACCGACATTTTCATTCCAAGGCTTTTCATTTCCTTTTCGTTCATTCCTTTTAATAAAGAAGGAACCCACATGCCGCCTTGTTGGGCAAAAATTGGAAAAGAAACAAATAATACGAGCGCTCGTAGTAATTTTTTCATTTTTTAGATTTGTTAAAAGAGTGAAAAATTTAAATGCCCAAGGTACGAATTTTAAAACGATTTTTTTATGTTTGATGTTTATTAGCCTGCATTTATGAAGTTTTTAAGATTTAATTTGCGCTATTTTGCACTAATGCTGGTCATTTTTGCGGTAGAAGTTTGCATTGCGCTTTTTGTACACGATAATTTTATTCGTCCGTTTGTGGGCGATATTATTGTAGTTTGGTTTGTGTATTATTTTATACGAGCTTTTGTAAACTGTAAGCCTATTTATATAGCGATGTTTACGTTGGTATTTTCTTTTGCGGTAGAAATTGGTCAGTATTTTAAACTAGTAACCATTTTGGGTTTAGAAGGTAACAAACTGGCGCGTATTGTTATAGGAACATCGTTTTCGTGGTGGGATCTGCTTTGTTATGTAATTGGTTTTGGATTTTTGTTTTTGCTGGATAAAGATTTAAGGATAAATCATTAAATCGCGTTTGTGTTTTTTAAATTGTTCTTTTTCGTATAACTGAATGGCGGGTTGATTATGCGGTTCAACCTCTAAAACAATTTTTTTGTAATTGTTTTCTTGTGCGAATTGCTTGATGAATTCCATTGCTTTTTTACCGATTCCTTTTCCCTGATAATTATTATCAATATACAATTCATCTAACAACAACACATTTCCACTCATTTCAAAACTAAAAAACTGAACCAAAATAGTATAACCACAAATTTCGTTGTTGTATTTAATTACAAAACATTTTCCAGCTTCGGGTTTGTTTAAAAATTCAAAAAACAAATTTGTAGTGGTTTCTTTATTTATAGGATATCCATCTATTGCATAGAAATCAACCATTAGGTTTACAATTTGGGGAATGGTTTCGGTTTTTAAAAGTTCAAACTTTATCATATCTTTGAAAATAAACTTAAAATTATGGAAAAATTAATTAATGATTTTAGTTTTGGACTTTTCTTCTGGCAAATTATTCCGATAGCAATGGTTATTCCGTTTGTTTGGGCATGTGTGCTTTTAATTAATAATCAACAGGAAACTTCAATATCAAAAGCGGTATGGGTTGCTGCATTTTTCTTTGTACCCATTATTTCTTCACTTTTTTATATTGTGAATTTTTATGTAAACCGTAAAAAATGAATATTGCCAAGATAATTAGTGTGATTGCAATTGTAAATAGTATACTTTTATTTACAGCAGCTATTTTAAAAGCAATTAAAACCCAAATGGATTTGAATAATCCGCTGTTTCCTAAGGAATTTATAAATAATCTACTTTTTCAAGATATTATCAAAGTCATTGTTTTACTTGGTATCCTTTTATTCCAAATAATTCTTTTTAAAAAGAAAAGATATATTCTAGTAATCCTTTTACTATTGCTGTCTTTTACTATTTATAGTCTCGGATATTTCTTTCAATAAAATCCATAATCACTTTAGTCGCGTTTTTATTTTTCAGAATAAATTCTCGGTTTTTAGTACCTAACTCATTTCTATAATGATTATCAGAAATTAAACGGTTAAAAGTCAAAACTAATTCTTCTGTATTGTTCACAACCAAACAACTTCCTAAAGCAACCAAATCTTTTGCTTCTTGAAATTTTGAAAACTTCGGACCAATAACCACAGGTGTTCCGTAAGTAGCAGGTTCTAAAATGTTGTGCAATCCGGTTTTAAAAGCACCACCAACATACGCAATATCTGCATAAGCGTAAATCTGCGTTAAAATTCCAATAGTATCAATAATAAAAACATCGGCATCTTTCAAATCTTCATTTTTGTAATTAGTATATCGAACCGTTTTTTTATCAATTTTAGAAATCAGTCGAGTAATTTCTTCTTCTTTAATATTGTGTGGTGCGATAATGAATTTTATGTTTTTACTTGAATTTATGTACGGTAAATACACCTCTTCATCATCGATCCACGAACTGCCAATAACAATTGTTGTGGTATTGTTTTTAAATTCAGCAATAAAATCTAAAGGTTCTGCACGTTCTACAATCTGTGCTACACGATCAAAACGCGTATCGCCATTTACGGTAGTATTATTAAAATTGATCGATTTTAGCAGTTGAGCTGATACATTGTTCTGAACAAAAAAATGATCAAAACTCTGTAGCGCTTTTCTATAAAAACCACCATACCATTTAAAAAACAATTGGTTTTTACGGAAAATCCCTGAAATTAAATAGGTAGGAATATTTCTGTTTTTTAATTCGTACAGATAATTCGGCCAAAATTCATACTTAATAAAAAACACCATTTTAGGCTGCACAATATCTAAAAAGCGTTTTACATTTTGCTTTGTATCTAACGGAAGATAAATAGTGCAATCGGCAATTTTATTGTTTTTTCTGATTTCGAATCCCGATGGAGAAAAAAATGTCAGTAATAATTTATATTCGGGATATTTCTCTTTGATTTCTACCATCACCGGCAAACCTTGTTCGTATTCGCCTAACGAAGCCACATGAAACCAGATGTATTCTTGATTTTTATCGATCTGATTTTCTAAAACAGCAAATGATTGCTTTCTGCCATCGACAAACAATTTCATTTTCGGACTGAAAAATTGGGAAATAGGCAGTAAAAATGCCGCTAAATTGATGCCTAATTGATAAAGAAATTTCATGAAAATTTATTATTGCTGTAAAAATACAAATTACCTTATAAATTGTCTTATGAAAAGATTTTAAAGATGGTAATTTATTAAATTTGAGTTACAATGAACATTTAAAGTTTGACAAAAATTATTAGTATGGAAAAATTACAGTTTACAATTGATATTCCAGCACCAGCACAAAAGGTTTATGAAACCATGTTAGGTTTGAATGATAAAAGCACTTACGAAAGCTGGGCATCGGTTTTTAATCCGACATCAACTTATGAAGGCAGCTGGAACAAAGACGACAAAATTTATTTTGTTGGAACAGATGAAAAAGGAGAGAAGGCAGGCATGATTTCTCAGGTTGAAGAAAATAATCCGGCAGAATTTGTTTCCGTTCGTCATTACGGTTTTGCTCAGGGTAATGAAGAACTTACTGAAGGCGAAATGGTTGAGAAATGGGCGGGAGGTCACGAAAATTATACCTTTACAGAAAATAACGGCAGCACAAAAGTTACGGTTGATATTGATGTAATTGATGAATATTTAGACTATTTTAAAAACATCTATCCAAAAGCGTTAGAAGCTTTAAAAAATGTTGTTTTAAACGGCTAATTATAAAATAATTCAAGTGGTTTTTTTACCTTTGCGTATCAAATTTTCAATAATGAAAAAACTACAAATGGTTGACTTAAAAAGTCAATACGATGATATAAAAGAAATTGTAAACGCCGGTATTCAAGAAGTGTTGGACACAACAACCTACATTAACGGGCCAAAAGTTCATGAATTTCAAAAGAATTTAGAACAGTATTTGGGCGTTAAACACGTAATTCCTTGTGCTAACGGAACCGATGCTTTGCAAATTGCCATGATGGGCTTGGGTTTAAAACCGGGTGATGAGGTTATTACTGCCGATTTTACTTTTGCTGCAACGGTAGAAGTTGTTGCTTTGTTAGGATTGGTTCCTGTTTTGGTTGATGTGGAAGAAGATTCTATGAACATATCGGTAGATGCTATTAAAAAAGCCATTACACCAAAAACCAAAGCTATTGTTCCGGTTCATTTATTCGGTCGCGCTGCAAATATGGACGCGATTATGGATTTGGCAAAAGAACATAATTTATTTGTTATTGAGGACAATGCGCAGGCAATTGGTGCAAATTATACATCTGCAAACGGTACTAAAACAAAAGTTGGTGCTATTGGTCATGTAGGGGCAACATCGTTTTTTCCTTCTAAAAATTTAGGATGTTATGGCGATGGTGGTGCGATTTTTACAAACAATGATGAGTTGGCACATACTATTCGCGGAATTGTAAACCACGGAATGTACGAACGTTATCATCACGATGTTGTGGGAGTAAATTCGCGTTTAGACAGTATTCAGGCAGTAGTTTTAAATGCAAAATTACCACTTTTAGATACTTATAATAAAGCTCGAAAAAATGCTGCGAAGGCTTATAACGATGCTTTTTCTGTGAATGAAAGTATTATTACGCCTGCATTTGATATTAATGGAGACGATCACGTTTTTCACCAATATGTTATGCGAATTACAAACGGAAAACGCGATGCACTTTTAACGCATTTACAAGAGAAAGGAATTCCGTGTGCTATTTATTATCCAATTCCGTTGCACAAACAAAAAGCGTATGCCGATCCTCGCTACAACGATGCCGATTTTCCGGTAACCAATATGTTTGCAGATCAGGTTATTGCTTTACCAATGCATACCGAATTAGAAAAAGATCAGATTGATTTTATAACTTCAACGGTTTTAGAGTTTGTGAAATAAATTTTTTTATTTGATTTTTTTTTTATATTTTTAAAAGAAAAAAATATGGGGAAATTTATTGTATCAAAAAGAAAAAACGAAGAATTTCAATTTAATTTAAAAGCTACCAACGGGCAAATTATTTTAACTAGTGAGGGGTATACAACTAAGGCAGCTTGTTTGAATGGTATTGAATCTGTAAAGAAAAATAGTCAAGACGAAAATAAGTTTGAAATTTTAGAATCTAAAAACGGAAAACATTATTTCAATTTAAAAGCTACAAACGGTCAAATTATAGGTTCAAGTCAAATGTATGAAACTTTAGCAAGCTGTAAAAATGGAGTCGCATCTGTTATGAATAACGCTCCAGAAGCTGAAGTTGTAGAAGAATAGCAGAAAAGGTAAAAGGTATTTTAAAATTTAAAAACTCCTGATAAAGTAAATTTATTTAGGAGTTTTTTTATGATAGATATTAATGAGTGTATTATAATATTCTGATTTTTTTATTACATTTAATAAATTTAAAAATAATTGTAATGGGTATTGTAAAAGTAATTGAAGTAATCGCTCAATCTGAAATAAGTTTTGACGATGCAGTTAAACAAGCAGTTGCAGAGGCATCTAAATCAATTAGAAATATTGATTCTGTTTATGTGAAAGATATGAAATGTCACGTAAACGATGGCAAAATTTCAACTTATGGTGTTATTTGTAAAGTATCATTCAGAGTAGAATAAAACTAAAAGTCCTCAATTGAGGACTTTTTTATGACCTATAATCTCAAACTAATTACAACACCAATTCTTTATACAATTTATCAAATGTAGCGTCTAAATCTGCTGATAAACCTGGATGTGGTCGTGATGATTGAATGCTTGAACTTTTTACAGCAGTAATCCAACGGAATTTTTCATCGGGTTCTAAAGCAGCAATTGGTCCGCCATCTTTGGCTCCCGAACATATTTTAGCAAACGATTCTAAATTTTCTTTCAATTGAATTAAATCGAATTCGCTACATAAATTGCGGATTTTTTCTTCATGAATATGATATTCAAACCGAATAAATCGTTTTCTTTTACTGAATAAAATCAAACCTATATTTATAAATTCTTCGCGCTCAACTTTTGGAACAACTCGAATTACAGCATATTCGTAAACAACTTTATCTTGCATCTTGGGCAGCTTTTAGAAAGATATCGGCATGCGCCAATCGGTTCGACAAAAATTGATAATACACTTCGCGAATTTCTTCGTCGCTTGGACCTTCTTCCCAATTTAAAAATTCATCGGGAATAATATTTACAATTTCACGCAGCACATTGCTGTTTAATTTCGCTATGAATTCGGTATGAACTTCTTGTAATTTGGTTGCTTTTTTAATAAGTGCATGGTCTTTTATCAAAGGGAAAGGAGTTACAGACGTTTTCTCCCAATTATCCCATGAATGATGAAAATAAAACGATGCACCATGGTCAATCAGCCATAATTCTTTATGCCAAATCAACAGATTGGTGTTGCGAAAGGTACGGTCAACATTGGTAATAAAACTGTCTAACCACACAATTTTTGATGCCAGCAGTTCATCACAATCGTTTGTAGCAACATCATAAGTTACAGCACCCGACAGATAATGCAAACCTAAATTTAATCCTTTACTGAATTTTAATAAATCTTGAATTTCTTCATCTCCTTCGGTTTGTCCAAAAGCTTCGTCTAATTCAATAAAGACTAATTCAGGAACCGGTAAACCTAAATATTGAGCGATAATTCCGCCCAATAATTCTGATATTAAGGCTTTGACACCGTGACCTGCACCGCGAAATTTTATCACGTATTTAAAATCGTCGCAAGCTTCTGCCAATGCGGGTAGCGAGCAGCCTTCACGCAAAGGCGTAATATATCGGGTAACTGTTACAGTTCGTAATTTTGGAATCATGGGAATTTTATTCTAAATGAAAAGAAATGTTCTCTATATATTCTAAGTTTTTTTTAGATTTAGTATGTTTTTTAATTATTTTAAAAAATTCACCTATTCTATCTAAGTCGCTTCTTTCTAAAATTAAATAATTGTCAGTAGAAAAGATTTGATTTTCTTTGATTACGTCAATTTCATACATAATTCCATCAAATCTAATTCCCTGATATTTGTCGGGATCGTTTAAAAGACCCTGGTTTGTCTGCTTAATAGAGTTTAGAAAAGTATTATTCAGGTGGAATTTTAACGTATTAATTTCTTCATCATTTAAATCAATATGAACAAAATCAAGTTCTTCAATTTTTTCATACTCAAAATGTTCGTCACATTCTTTTTCGAATACAGATAGATATTGCAAACTACTAAATCGTATTAATTTATTTTTTAAATCAATGTAGATTTCTGAAGGATATCCAGCTAGGTATGGATAAATCTCAATCTTTACAAAATCCAATTCAGGTTTCGTTTCTTTAGGTTCACAACCAATTAATAACATCAGAAATATCAAACTAAAAAATTTCATAACTATTTTTCTTTAAAGATATAAAAAAACGACTTCTGTTTTTGAAGTCGTTTTAAGTTTATGCTTTTATCGTTTCTACGTCTTTATTGATTTTGTTAATCAAGCCCATTAAAACTTTACCAGGACCAACTTCAGTAAACTGTGTTGCTCCATCGGCAATCATTTGCTGTACAGATTGTGTCCAACGAACCGGAGCGGTTAATTGCGTAATTAAGTTTTTCTTGATTTCGGCAGGATCTGAAACTGCTGCAGCAGTTACATTTTGATATACCGGACAAATTGGTGTATTAAAAGTGGTAGCTTCAATAGCAGCAGCCAATTCTTCGCGTGCAGGTTCCATCATTGGCGAGTGAAATGCACCACCAACAGGTAAGATCAATGCGCGTTTTGCACCGGCTTCCTTCATTTTTTCGCAAGCTAGTTCAACGGCTTTTGTTTCGCCCGAAATTACCAATTGTCCGGGACAGTTGTAATTTGCTGCTACCACAACACCATCAATCGATGCACAAATATCTTCCACTATTTTATCGTCTAAATTTAAAACTGCCGCCATTGTAGAAGGAGTAATTTCACAAGCTTTTTGCATTGCCATTGCACGTTTTGATACCAATTGCAACGCATCTTCAAAAGAAAGTGTTCCGTTTGCAACCAAAGCTGAAAATTCTCCTAACGAATGTCCCGCAACCATTTCCGGTTTAAAATCGGTTAAGGTTTTTGCTAAAATTACCGAATGTAAAAATACTGCAGGCTGAGTTACTTTGGTTTGTTTTAATTCTTCATCGGTACCGTTAAACATGATTTCGGTAATGTTAAAACCTAAAATTTCATTAGCTTTATCGAACAATTCTTTTGCAACTGCCGATGTTTCATATAAATCTTTACCCATTCCAACGAATTGGGCACCCTGTCCGGGAAATACGTATGCTTTCATTTGTTATTAGTTTGTTGCTACAAAAATAGCAAATTAATAGATAAAAAAAAGTCCGTTTTAAAACGGACTTTTATATGTTGTACTCACTTACATTTTATTGTAAAACTTTCGCACGATTGTCTTCGATCTTCGCATTTTGATACATTGCGCTGTAAACCATGTTCTGTGCCATTTGGCGGTTGTTTGTTCCTACTTTTTGTTTGTACGTTAAATAGTTAGGTAAATCAACTGCTTTGGTAACATTTTTGGTTTTAACCATGTAAACTCCGTTGCTACCATCGATTAATTTTGATGTTTCGTTTGGCTTTTTACCTAACGCTACACCAACAACCAAAGGCTCTTGGAAACCATTAACCATTGGGTTTGCACCTGTAACTTCAATAGCATTTACAATTCCTGCTTTAGCATTTTTGGAAACTTCTTCTAAAGTGTTTCCTGCCATTTGCTTGCGGATAATTGCTGCTTTTTTCTCTTTAATTAAAATTGGTTCAACGGTTTGGCGTGCATCATCGGCATCCATTACTTCAGAATCGTTTATGCTTACTAATTTAACTACTAAATATCCATCAGCAGAATCAAATTTCTTAACATCGCCAATGCTTGTTTTTTTGTTAGATGCCCAACGGATTGCTTCAGCTTGTGTTCCTTCAACACCTGTTAACTGATCATCGAAAGGATCAATTTTTGTTGCAGGGAACGAGATTAAACCTTGCGCAGTTGCTTCTTTGGCAAAATCTTTATCGCCAGCTTCAACGCTTTCTAAAAACTTGTTAGCTTGGCTGTAAAGAATATCTTCTGTTTTCTTAGATGATTCAATTTTTTTAGCGATAGTTGCTAATTGAACACCTTCTTTTTCATTGATTTTATCAACTTTTAAAACGTGGAAACCAAAATCAGATTCTACTATTCCTAATTTTCCAACAGGATTATTAAAAATGTATTGATCAAACGTAGGAACCATTTGTCCTTTGTTAATGTTTGGATATTTACCACCGTTTGCTTTAGAACCGCTATCATTTGTATTTTCTGTTGCCAAAGCAGCAAAATCAGCTCCACCTTGTGCTTGTTTCAATAATGCCTCAGCTTTAGCTTTAGCTTCTTCTTTAGTTAAACTAACAGTAGCATCTGCTCTGTCTGCACCTTTGTAAGCAATTAAAATGTGAGAAGCATCAACTGTTTCTGCTGTGTTTTTCTTAGCAACTATTTTTGATACCGCATAATAATCGTTAAATAAATACGGACCATAAATTGAACCCGCTGGTGCAGCGAATAATTTTTCTGCATGCTCTACTGGTAGCTGTTCTTTTGCGTAATAAGTAGAATCAAAAGGAACATCAGAATTTTGGTTTACGAATGCTTTAATATCTGTAGCTTTTGCAAAACCTGAAATAGTATCATTTTTACCAGTTGTTTTGTTGAAAACAACCGATGGTTTTAATAAATCGTCGATGATTTGTTTTGATGCAGCTTCATCTTCTTTAGAAGGTTTGTTGGCAACAAAAACATATTCTACTTTACGCGATGGCGAAGTTTTAAACTGTTTTGCGTGTTTTTTAACGTATGCATTGATCTCATCGTTAGTAACTTTTGCCTGATCGTCGTTAATGGCAGAGAAAGGAACGGTAACATAATCAAAAGATACTTTTGTAGCTTCGTTTTTGTAAACCATTTTAGCTTCGGCAGTTGTAGTAACAATTGCACCTTTAATCATGTTAAGGTACATTTGCTCTTTTGCAACTGTTTCCAACTGTTTTTCGTAAGCCAACCAAGCATTCCATTGTTGTGGACCTTGAGCTTTCATTTGAGCTAAAAACGTGTTGAATTTGTTGATATCGAACTTACCTGCATCATTTAAGAATTGAGGGTTTTGAGCGAAACTCGGATCTGTTTTTAAAACATTTATTAATTGGTCTTTACCTAAACGCAATCCGGCTTTATCTAATTGTTCGTTAAATAAAATGGTACGAACTTCGTTTGTCCAAACCTGGTTGTGAAGTTGTGCGCCTTTACCGCGACCGCTTTGTTCTAAATTTTGGATTTTAGTGGTATAATCTGCGGTTGAAATTGAAGTTCCGTTTACTTCACCAACGTTACGAGAATTAAAATTAATTCCTCCTTCAAACAAACCGCCAATAATAAAAGCGAATAAACTTAATCCGATTACCCCAATTAGTAATCCAGATTTCTCTCTAATTTTCTGTAAAACTGCCATTTTATATAATGTGTAATTTTTTCAATGAGCGAAAATACAATTATCTGTTAAATAAAAAAAGGGAATAAAAAAAAATGCACCTTTTTAGGTACATTATTTTATTATTGACAGTGAAACCGTTTTAATTCTGGTGTTTGTAGCTGCCAGAATTTTTATTTTGAACGATTTAATAGTAATTGTTTCTTTTGCTTTGGGATGACGTTTTAAATGATGAAAGATAAATCCGCCTAATGTGTGATACTGTTCCGATTCGGGGATAACCACATTGAACTTTTCTTTTAGATCGTCGATATCCAAACTTGCCGAGAAAATAAAATCGGTGTCGGAAATCTGTTTAGCAATCAGCGTATCATCATGCTCATCTACAATTTCGCCAAAAAGTTCTTCGATAATATCCTCTAAAGTAACTAGACCAATAATATCGTTATCGGAATTTTTTATCAGTGCGATCGATTTTTTACGAACGGTTAAGGTGTTCAACAAATCTTTGATTAAAAAATCGTCATAAACATAAACAAACGGACGAATAAAATCTTCGATAGGTTGTTGCAAATGCAGTAAATCGTAAGTATGCAAGTAGCCAATAAAGTGTTCGTTGGTGTCGTTAATTACCAGAACTTTAGAAAAACCGGTATCTATAAACTTTTTACGAATGGTTTCAATAGCATCATTTTCATTAATATATTCAAATTCGTTTCGCGGAGTCATGATTTCTTTCACCTTTACTTTTGGGAAAGAAAGTGCATTTTTCAAGATTTCGAATTCATTTTCTAACTGTTCCTGCTGGCTGCTGGCTTGTATCTGCTGTGAAATGTAAGTTCCTAAATCGCCTGTACTTAAAAGGTTGAATTCGGTATCTTTTGCGTAAGGATATTTCCGTTCTAACGATTTTTCGCTTATCGAAATAAAAAACTGGGCAATAGATCCGAAAAGTTTCAGGATAATCTGAATAAACGGTTTTGCTGTCAGGATGATTTCATTAGCAAACGGTTTTACAAAGGCTTGCGGAATAAATTTAGAGATGATGTACAGTAGAAATAAGAAAAGGAGTACTTTCCACAAATCATCAAACTCGTACGAATTTAGAAAAGTAGTAAAAAACAGCAGACTTAAAACGGTTATAAAAATACTGTTACCAACTTTTAACGCACCAATGAACAAACGGGGTTGTTCTGTAACAATTTTTAAGTAATGATTATGCTCGTCGTTTTTTTTAGATTCTAAATTAAGATAGATTTTATTTGAGTTAGAATAAGCAACCATTAATCCCGAACAGATTAATACGGCAATACTAAGAAATATAAATCCAAAAGTAATCATTCAGTTATTGTTTGTTTGGTGGCAAACGGTTAACGCTTCGCAACCTAAATATAAACATAAAAATTGCAATACCAGCTAATAAAAGTCTAATTAAATAATCTTCGCCATTGGTGTATGCACGATACGCTTCGTAAATAAAAAACAAGGCAAATACTAAATAAATGTAAGCTATAATTTTATAAATTTTCATCTTTAACGTCTTTTAATTCCGCACGGTTTTGTTGTGCATTAACAATTTTAAAATTTTGATCGAAATCAACGCCGATTCCTTCAAAAAAACTTTTATTCTTATCGGTAACCTTAAAATAATTTTCGGTAAAAAACCAGTTGTTCTTTTGGTCGTAATACATTTGTTGTGTCTGCATTACTTTACCATCGTGTGACGTAATTTTTACATCGCCCACCAAATTAATGATTCCAGTTTTATTATAAACAGTTGCCTGTTTTGCAACTATGAAATTTTTATTTCTTTTACTATCGTAAACCGTAACCTTAATACCGTTTGGAAATTGGTTAAATGAATACTTTGCCTTTCCGTAATCTAACATTTTTACAGCATACAATTCGGCTTTTATTTTGGCAGAATCGGTATATTTAACATTGATAGAATCTGCTTCGCCGGTAGGATACAGTTGTTTTTTGTTTAAATTCTGAATGTCTTTTAAATCATTATTACAAGCAGAAAATACAAAAGCAAATACAATAATATGTGCAAAATATTTTTTCAATTAATTAAATTTTCTGCGTTTAAACCAAACATCGCTAAAAGAAAATCCAACGTGAAAACCGTAATAATTTTCTTTAATTAAGCCCATATTCGTGTTTCCTTTTTGTCCGTATTCAAAACCAATATTAATATTAGAATTGCTCATCATAGTTTTACTGAAAGGAACAGGTAAGCCAATACCTATGTTTGCGTTGTAACCTTTAATTTCCTCATTGTTTATTACCAAACCTGTATTTTCGTAATTTATACCAGCACGGTATGAAATTTTCTCAAAATAATTTTCAAATGAATCATATTTCGGAGTGTAAAAACCTCCTAATCCAATTTTCATGTAATCGTTATAACGTGCGTTTGAGTAATTGTAGAAATTATTGTACTTTGATGTTTGTGTTGCCGTATATTCTGCCCCAACGAACCATTTTAAATGATTACCAATACCTAAACCAATAGAGTAGTTCATTGGTAACAACATTTTTTCATCATAATCTGTAGTCGTTCTCGAGTCAATTTCAACAAAACCTAAATTACTATCTGCTTTAACAGTAGCCAATATGCTTTCTTGATCGTTTTTCAACTTCATTTCAGGACTAAAAGTAGCCGTTGCAAACAAAGACATTTTTTTGTTTAAAGGCTGTTCGTAATTTACCGCTGCGTTAACGGCAAGTCCGCTGTAATTATTCTTGTTACGTAAACGACTTCCGCGATCTAACGGAACACCGTCACCATTATCGGTTATAAATGTTGTAGCACTGGTTTCGGTATCACCAAAAATATAAGCTCCATCAACACCAATGCTTAAGTTTTTACTGATCTTATAACTCAAACCTAAAAAGGTTCTGTTTAAACCACCTTCACCAATAAACTGATTTGCTTGTGTAAAATTACCTGATTTGCTTGTGTTCTGAATATTATATCCAACAAAAGAATACGGCATAATACCTACCGCCACTCTAAAATCACCCGCCGGAAAAGCCAATGCCAGATAATCAAAAGATCCGCTTGTTGCTTTTTCTTTGCTGTTTGCGTTTGATAAATTTGTTGATTTGTAAGATGTCCCTAATGAAAAAGTTGTGGCTTGCAGCTTGGCATATGACGCCGGATTTAATGTGTTTATGTGTAAACTGTCACTGAAAACAGCTAAAGAACCCATAGATTTTATTTCGTTTGATCCTCTAAATTGTTTTTCACCAAAACCGTAATAAGAATAAGGAGAAGCTGTACCTTGTTGCGCGTAAGTATTTGATATACCTGCCAAAGCAACTCCTAATATAATTTTTTTAATCATTTGATACAATGTGTTGATGTAATAAAAATAAACTTTCTAATAAGAAGTTTGGATTGGCAAAGATGCTATTTTTTAAACGGTTTACCAAAAATTCAGAATTTCCGCCCGTTAAAATTACTGTTAAATTTTCATCGACATGTTTAAAATGATCTATAAAAGCTTCAATTTCTGCAATAACACCGTTTAAAACACCCGATTGAATAGAGGTAGAAGTAGAATTTCCGACAAAAGGATGCAGTTCCGAAATCTTTTCTAAAGGCAAATTTGCCGTGTAATCGTTCAAGCTTTTGTATCGAAGTCCGATGCCCGGTGAAATAGCACCACCATGATATTGATCAGAATCATTAATGAAATCGTATGTAATACAGGTTCCGGCATCAATAACCAATCTGTTTTGGTTGGGATATTTCAAAGTAGCACCCGCAGCCAGCACAATTCGATCAATTCCTAAAGTGGTAGGCGTACTGTATAAATTTTTAAAAGGAAGATGTGTTTCGTGCGTAACCGTTATTAAATTACCCAACTTTTTAAGATCTTCAATAGTTTCCGCAGATAAATCACCAACCGAAGAAAGAATAATATCTACACAATTCTCTATTCCTTGAATTTGTTTCGATATATTTTTTATCAATTTTTCGTTATTGGTAATAATTAGCTCTTTCAGCGTACTGTTTTCATACACAGCAACTTTAGTGCGTGTGTTACCAACATCAATACAAATAATCATAATTTATCAGGCATATTTGAACAAAGGTAGGTAAATTTTTTTTGGAAAAGATTAGGATATTATTAAAAAAAGCCTCTATATTTGCAATCGCTTTTGAGAGGTAGTTTACCTAACAAAACGGTACCTTAGCTCAGTTGGTAGAGCAACGGACTGAAAATCCGTGTGTCCCTGGTTCGATTCCTGGAGGTACCACAGAAATACAGAGTTTAATTACTCGGTACCTTAGCTCAGTTGGTAGAGCAACGGACTGAAAATCCGTGTGTCCCTGGT